>JAKZTI010000073.1:0-46662 GCA_047517145.1 Gammaproteobacteria bacterium | reverse complement strand
GCTCTGGAATCAATTTCAACGCCAAAGATATTGTGATTCAGAATGAGTCGGGGCAGGTCGGTGAGAAAATCCTGCTCAGATTGATAAACCTGTGTGAGTGGTTCAATGCCGTCCTCTCTTCTAAGTTTGTCGGCTCCTTTGTCATGTTCCGCCGCCCAGGCTTCTTTGTAAATTAACTCAAAGAGGTCATAAGCATAAAGGCCGAAATGCATGGAACCGCAAGCAGGGTCTAACAATCGAATACCGCGAGGGTCTGGCAAAAGCTCGGGTTGCTCCGGTTTTGGATCATCCGGTTTGACCAACAGATACTGGCATTTATCGAATATGGCGGACTCACCACCTGTGTAGTTGTACCACTGGCGGCCGAGTGAATTGTCTACCAGGAACTCCACAACATATCTTGGTGTGAAAAACTGATTGCGAACGGCCAATTCTCGACTGTTGCGCGGGCCGGATTTGCCTTCGTCCCGCATCTTTTTGCGTTCTTCGGCCGAATTAAAGTATTGATAAATCCAACCGATGGTTTCATCCTCCGCCCATAAATGCTCGAGGTGTGTCGCATTAATCAAAACCAGCAGATCGACCAGTGCCCGCTCGCGGGGAAAGAGCTGTCCGTGTGCAGAGTATCGGTCAAATAGTTGTGGCATCTCTTGCGAAAATTCATCGAAGAGGCTGAATAAAAAAACTTGATAGGCCTCGCCTGTATCCCCCAGTCCGCGGCCTGCGAGACGCTCATAGAGTTGGAATCCTTCCGATTGAAATCCACTCCCAACGGATTGCCGCAGTAATCCTCGCGTCTCCATCATGCGAAATGCAACGAGTCGATTTAAAACGGTGAACGCTTGCTCTCTAGCGATTCGATTTAGAACGAATTTCTGTCCTTCTTGTCCTGACACCATGTCAGATGCCTCGTAATGGGCCATGATTTCTCTGAGTAGACTAGCTATTTCAAAGGTATGATCGTCAAGGTGTGTGAGCGTCTCAAGTTCAGTGACATCCCCAGTCTCCGGATCCAATCCATGGTTCTGCTGCAGCTGCCGTGTGAACTCATCCGTGAGCAACGTTCGGGCAGCATGAACGAAGTCCTGAAGCTGCTTACGAGTAGTCTGATCGAAGGCCATGACGACGCACTTACTCCTTCTCAATTCGGATTTCGAAGGAATCGAAGTAGGTCATTTCCGCCTTAACCTTTTCGAGCGCCTTGATGATCTGCTCGAGTTCCTCTAAATCCGAAATCACCTCTGGAACGTTTACAACTCTGTGCTCTTTAGCATCGCCGTCTTTCTTACCCTTTTCTCTCTCAACGCGTTTACGACGCCTTTCTTGGCCTTCCTCAATAACCCGCGCCTTCAATTCGGCAATACTTGATTGAACATCGAACTCGTGACAGACCAATCGTCGCAAGCCTTCGAGATCAGTCTCGACTTCGATGTGCAGTTCGTCGATTTGGTTGAGCACGTTATTTTGCTCTTCTTTGGTCAGCTCATCCCACTCGGACAAACGTTCCAGGTCTTTCTCTGCTGCACGCACACGATCCTGCTGTTCGCTGATGAGGTTCGATGCAGCATTATTCACTTTTGATTTCAAACCTGTGAGCAGCGTACTCAGGTCTGCACCGTGCTTATAAAAATCATCCGCCGCCAGACGCGAATCTATCTGTTGCATTTCGTCTTCGACATCGCTTTTGAGCTGACCCGGTGTTCCTTTATCTGGAAGCGCTTCTATTTCCTTTTGATGCTTCCGCACAGCGCTAATGGTCGACTCCAGGCCCTGATCCAAACTCTTCTTGACCGCTAGTGCCCATATCACCGTCTCGTACAAATTTGATTCTTCCTTGCCCAAGACAAACGGAGCATCAGAGGCATCGGTCAATAAAAGGTCGGCAATTTCCTGAGCGGCCCCGGCTATCTTATCCCCGCCCGGTATGGCCAAGTCATCAAGTTTTTGTGGTAAAGAAGCAATCTTTTGGTTTACCTGCGGAAGATGCTTAGCAGCAGTCTGACTGATATTTTGCTCTAGCGGTACAACATTCTCGCCCGTCAAATCCGTTAATCTCTCGGCAGCTTTCGAAACTACTTCATTTGAGGGCCGATCATCCCGCAGTAAAATACCAATGTTTTTGAAAGTGTTATTGGTCTTTAGTGCATCGATCGCTTGTTGACCGGCAGCCGTGACCTCATTACCACTGATACGAACTTTTACTTCCCCTGTCATTAGCATCGCCGCTACAACGTATCGTACCGTGTCTGGAGACCACCCAAACGGTGCTCCACCAAAGTGCTCTTGAAGTCGCTTACCTTCAATTGTCCCTGTTCGATCGATGTAGTTTCTAATACCAATAATCGCGGCATGATCTGTATTGACCTTAAAGCTGCCGCCATCTTTTTCGACCAGTCCAAGTGGATCAATCTGTGACGTTACGGCATTCAGGTTCTCTAGACGCAGGAATCTTTCCGCAACGTTTGTCTCAGCCCGAACAGCGGCATCCGGATATCGATCAAATATTTCTGTTGCGGCTGCCGACAACTGCAGTTTGGTCGCTTGTGTCAATTCGCTGTCCAATGCGTTGACGGCAGTGGACTGCCCTCGAAAGACATATGCACCGCGTTTGAGACCTCGTTCTAATTTTTGTTGCAGGTCTTTTTTTAGCTTGGTTGCTCTATCAGTTTGACTGATGCAGTAATCTCTAACCTCTTGATCGGGATCGCTTCGGTGAGCTTCAGCAATCCGTTCGCAGCGATAGATTTCCATTACCATCGTATCGGCATCAGCGGCACTTTGGCCCAGCAAGTAGATAACTTGCAACGAAGAGCGTTCGCGAGATTCACTCACGAGGCTCGATTTATCCGTCTCAAAATCCGCGTCATCTGCAAACTGAATCACCGTCTGAATGGGTTCTCGTTCCCCCGATAAACTAATGACTTGAGCACCTTTCTGCGATTTAATTCCTGTGGAAACGCCTAATGATATGTGAACTTGCACTTTCGTGCGCTGGTGTAAACAACTCTCTCAATGAATCATTGAAGATTCGCCTTGCGTCAGCATTTCTTAGCGGGATTTGCCCCCGTTCTTGTGCGATATCAGTGAGCTTTTCGCTGTGAAAACTGATCGAACCATCGGTTTCTCCCAACGGCACGATCGCATCACCCAACATTTCATCAATTGCAACCTGAATTTCCTCCAAACGTGATGAGTCCGAAATTTTCGCATGCATCAATCCGGCAACATTTACCTTAGTTATCGGCAGATTTCCAAGAATTTGAAGTACCGCAATTGTTTTTGCGATATCCTGATGTAACTGAGAATCTGGATAACGAATCATTACTTTGCCGACTGCTTGATACTCGGGAGAGCAAGCCCGTTCTATGTCGCGTTCGAGCGAATCATAGAGCGTAACGGTGGTAGCAAGCCAGCCAATAAGGCAATCCGCCGCCGGTATTCGCCCGTGTTCGTTGTCGACTAGTATGTCCTGAATGACCTTGATCGCCGAACGTAATCCAACGCCGCCCGTTGACTTTGCCAATTGGCCAAGGAGATAAAGCAGAATATCGAAATGGGCTGGTAGAAACGGATAGAGATTAATAAATTCCTCTTCGCCAAAGTTTGAGTCATAGAATTTGGCGTCTTCAAGCTTTGTATTATGGCGCAAAGCCTGGCCGTGCTGTTGAAATCGCTCCTCTAATGTTGTGACACCCTCCGGCGATTTGCCTAGCAATCGGCGAAAACAAATCTCCTTGATATCTTGTGACTTTAGATTCACTGAAATGGGGAAGCGATCTTTTAACTTGTAAAGTTGAGGCGAATTGATTGCAACTTGAGGATCGTCTTCGGTCAGCGTCTGTTGCGCAGTATTAATTAACCATACTTTACCATTGCCAATATTCTTAAAGTTCTCCGCCAGTCCCTGTAGATCCAATATTTTATTTTGGTTACTACCGACATATTGGCCTACTTCATCGATTACGAAGAGTACATTTTCCTTACCAGAATGCTCGTGAACAATATCGAGCATTTCTTGTACTCGGTCATCCATGAGATAAATAATGTCGGTGCTTGTTGTTGTAAAAGATTGTGGAGTTTCAAACATGGTTGGGTAGAGTTGATGAGCGATTTTTGGTAACACACTATCGGCCACAAGTTGATCATTTTGACACTCGGTCCAAGGTTCCTTCACTTCATCCTGAAATAGCTTCTGGAACTCCTCATACCTTCCGTCTTTTTTCAGCTTCCTTTCAAAAGCGGCAATTTTGACGTTTCTCGAATATCCTGCCCATTGTAGTACCTTGTAGTAAAGCACTGTCGAGACCTCCACGAGTGTCGCGCCAGCAATTTGCTCACTAGCAAGGTCTAACATAACAACGGCAGCGGGAAACCGCGCCGCCAGAGTACCCAGCAACGCTTTTGTACCTGCTTTATGACAGCGATCCTGGAAATGCTTTAAAAATGGTTGACCTTCTACGACTACTGAATCGTCGAGCGCTAACGCGAGATATTTTGTAAACGAACTCTTACCTGAGCCATAGAAGCCGGAAACCCAAACACCAATCTCATATTCACCGCCCTGATCCATGGCGGCCTGCATACCTTTGAGAAGCTTTTCTAGCTGCTCCTCCATGCTCTCCGTGACAACATATTCGGAGATCTCTTTTTTCAAACTCTGTTCCTGAGTCGCTCCATAAGATATAACTTTTTCGATCGGCCGAAAAATGTCCCTACTTGAGTCAAAAATTTCTCTTATTTGCATATCAAGTTACCATCTAATATCAGTATATTTACTAACCGCCGACATGAACCGATCGGTAGTTGCCGTCCTCTGGATAAAAGCCGAGGAATTTAAGACGCGTTTTTCCCGTTCTTACGCCTGGGTACAGAAACACCGTTGGCACATGAAATTTGCCTTGCAACTGTGCCTCAATTGCTCCTATACGGAGATAGGGGTGCAGTGCCTCGAGATCAGTCACGAGTATGATCGCGTTTTCTTCCCCTTCGAGTTCAGACAGCGTTGTTTCCAAATGCTGCTGCAAATATCCTTGGCGTAATGCATCGGCCAGAGAATCATTTGTAGTCTCCCAGTCCAGTGGATGCTGCTTATCTCGCTCAATCCAAAATCTACGTCTAGGGGAATCTTTTAGAACAGCTGAGACATGCTCTGCAATTGAGAAAGTGTGTACTTCCCAGCCCTCATTACGTAATTTGGCCATCCAAGCGGGTGTCTGGCGTTTGACCTCGAGTATTTCGCTTGGCCTGAAGACAAGGTAGTAAATGGGCTCAAAGCTTGAATCCATGAATTCTCGTCCCCGACGAATACGCTCAAGGAGTTCTTTAAAGTCACTGTTGAGCGAGGACATCTACTAACTCCTGTAATGACTCGTAACGCCACCCAATTTGAATCACATCACCGGCTGTCTGAACAATGAAATGACCTTGGAGCGAAACACGTTTTAGCTCGTTACGCACATCCGACGCTTCGAAACCAAACAGTCCCCAGTCTTCGTGGACAACAACGAGATTATCACCTCGATTGGAAAAATACAGATCGTGCGCTAGATACGCGGTAACACGCGAATCGATTCGAAAAGACGCCATCATTCTTCCACTTTTAATTCTTTGACCAAGCAATCCGTAGTCGGCACAGCACCCTAGCAAGTAGCCAGATACACGATTAACTGTGCTCTCCGACCATCGTTTGCTGGTTTTCCCCTCATCGATAGCTTGCAGCAAGAATCGCTTGGCATGCTCTTTATCGATGTAATCCAGCCCAGCCGAGTACCGCTGCCAGTAAACGTCGCGAATGAAGTCGGCAAATATTGTGTTTGCGCGAGCCGTATATATAAGGAGTAATTGTTGTAGTTCCATCGTGGTAACGATTGGCGCTAACTGCTTTAAATATATTGCAGGCGGGCCCGGTGGCACCAAATAGCGAGGCGCAAAACACTCGGATACGATGTTTCGCAACCTTCTGGCCGAAACATTGGGGAAGCGGCCTGAACTTAACGCCGCATGATTCAAATCAGCAGTGTTCATACCTTCTTGCCACAAGTCCAACAAATCACGCGTCACCTCGATCAGGCCCAGACCCGCTTGCAGCTGAGTCGTATAAATCGGTGTCACCACTAAATCGGATCTTTGAGATACGGAAAGCACTGATTATTCCCCTTAAAAGCGTCTCGATAGTAAGCGGCTGCTTGGGCAATCCAGTCCACCCCTACCAAATCTGCTGTTTCGCCGATTTGAACGGGGCCTTCGGAGGTCGGTACCGAAGAGTCAGCCAGCATTTCGATGGCAGCCAATGCAGCATCTTTTGATTCTGTGTTTGCTAGCATAGACTTAACAATGCTTTCAGCTAGCAATTCCTCGTGAAGAGCCTGCTCTGCAACTGCGGGCAGTCGGAATAAATGGAAAACACGGCCGACTCCGACCCGTTCATCATGAAGGCGTCGCGCTGCCGTGGTAATGCCGTGGTAGCGAGCGAGAAATCTTGTTCTACTGAACACTGGGCTAAGAAAAGCTTCGCTAGTCGCTGAGAAAAACTCCGTTGGCCACCAATCATATTGTGCTTTTTCACCTAGATAGCCAACGCTCACACGCAAACTGATTAATTCCAAGTTCGACAAAAAATGCCTCCATTCAAATTTTTAATAGTTTTGACAGACCCCACCTTGTTTTATGCAACCAAGGTATTTAACTTCTAAAAATCTTTTATACGGATACTTTAGCAAGTGCCGTGCCAGAATTATTCTATGTTATATTTACGGATCCAGTTTTTTAATGTTTGATAATTATTCAGACCAAGTAACTGTGCCGCGCGGCTTATATTATTGCCCGTTTCCTTCATGATGCGAGATATATAGTGGTTGGCAACTTCGCTCATTACTTGCTGTATTTCAATACCATTTTCAATGGGCCGATTAAGGATAACATCATTTACAGTTTTGGGCTGTGGGAGTTCAAACTGTGTTCAAGTACATAAACAGACCCAAAACTATTAAAAAAAGTAGTAATTCACCCCAATATTTCCTAATAAATTTCTTCTAATTACTATACTCCCACTCCCTCCAGCCTTGTAATAACGGAAAATAAAGCCCCAGTTTCACTGGTTCATCGCCGTGCAACCCCATTAAAGCCCCATATTTTTCCAACTGTTCTGTATAACGTTCTTGTTGTAGATCAAGAAATGACTCTATATCTGTTCCCTCATGACGACTGGTTTTATAATCAATGATCCAGCGTGTACCGTCTTTATCTACAAAGGTGCGATCAATCTTAATACTGATAACCTTGTCTTGATATACCCCACTTAGGGTATATTCATTTTTTTGTTGTTGGTGTTCTTTGGAAAGCAACCATTGACCACGTTCGTCTTTAATCATATTCATCAGGGCTTCTTCGACTTGTTGACACGCCACGTGGCTTTCTTCTTCTCCAACGCCTTGTCGTTTCAGTGCTTGTCGGAACCAGTGTCGTTGACTTTGTATTCGTTTTTTATCCCAGCTCGTTTGATCTTCGGTCATGAGTTGAATGCAGCGATGTACCACGATACCGACATGCCGAATGGTTTCTGTGGCCCATTCAAATTCAATGTCACTGTCTGATGTTTCTGCCACCATTGCTTCGCTCTGTTGCCAATCCACATTGTTAGGTGGCTTTGGTCTTTTCCAGGTGGCTATGTGACGACGAAAGTGATTTTCTGTTTCAGCAGGCTGATTTGTTTCTTTTACAACATCTCCATGTCCTGATGTATAGACCCATTGATAGTTTGCTTCCACCACCGGCCAGAGTTTTGCCAGTAATGAATTCTTTTGTGGTGGAGATATTTCATTTTTTTCTTTTGCCAGTTTGGTCGCGCCGAATAGATGCAATTGTTCTCTTGCTCGTGTCGCGGCGACATATAACAGGCGACCTTGTTCATTTTTGAGTTTGGCTTTTTCAAGCATTTCCAGATAACAATATAACTTGTCCTCATCGACTCCTGTCTCCTTGATGGGCGCCAGTAACAAATCGTTGCCACCATCTTTTCTTTGTTGTTCCTGCCAGAGTAATAAACGCTTATCCTCAGCTTTGCCGCCACGACCCAGCCCCGGCAGGATGACGATATCAAACTCCAGGCCTTTGGCTTTATGGATGGTCATGATTTGTACGTTCATTTCATCTGAGGCACCATTGACTTTTGAATCGGCCGAACTTTGCACATCTGCGGCGGCATAAAGTCCTTCGACAGCTTTTTCCAGTTTAGCCAGTGTTTTAAGATCACTGCTTTCTTCTTCTTGCTGCAAGACATCAAAATAGGTTTGAACATTTTCCAGATCAGATGCGTCTTCCAATGTCGCTGGTCCGCCTATTTCTATCCAGACCATTTCAACCATGCGGCGCAGCGGTTTACGTCTACGGTTTGCTATTACCTTGCTTAATACTTCTCTCAGTTTCAACAGTCGTTGTTGGCCATCTTTACTGAGTTTTTTCATTCTTAATTCATCATTCATACATGACCAGATGGGTATTGCCTGTTGCTTGCCGGCCAGGACATTTAGATCGGCCAGTGTTAAGCCACACCAGGGGGCACGTAATATAGATAACCAGGCAACACGATCTGCCGGGTGCAATAATGCCCGCGTTAAGGCCAGGCAATCCTGAATTGCGGCACGGTGACTTAAGCGTTCTATATCTACTGCCTGAAAGCGGATCTCGGCTTGTTTTAAATGCGCGATAATTGCATCCAGTTGTGGTCGACTGCGTACCAGGATGGCGATTGATTTATGCAAGTCTTTATCTTTAGTTTCTTTTCGAACTTGTCTGACGGTATGAACGATCTGTTTCGCTTCTTCCTGGTGGGTGTCGTATGAAGTCCCCATAATATCATCTTGAAATAGTGGATGTATCACCACCTGCCCTGCGCCTGAATCATCTGCGGCAATTACTGGCGAATAGTTCACGGCACTGTTGGCGATGTCTTCCTGTTTTGGGAGGATTTTTTCAAAGGCATCATTGACCCAGGTCACAAGACCTTGTTGTGAACGAAAGTTAACACCTAATGTCAGTGACTGTAACGGGACCTGGCCTAACTGTTGATTGGTAAACGTGCTTAGGAACTTACCGACTTCTGCTTCGCGGAAGCGATAGATTGATTGCATGGGATCGCCGACCAGAAACAGTGTACGACCATCATTGTCGCTCCAACCTTCGGTGAGTTTTTCCAACAAATCATACTGGCTGACGGAGACGTCCTGAAACTCATCCACCAGGATATGTTGAATTCGATAATCGAGTTGTAAGGCCAAATCTGTTGGCTGCTCATCATCTCCCGATTGATCCCCCAACTGATCTCTGAGGGCCAGTAACGCGGATTGCTCAATACCGGTAAAATCGATCTTGCTGTGTTCTGAAAATAGAATCCGTAATTGTGCTTCAGCAATGACCAGTAAGGTCGGCAAGGCCTGAAGTATTTTCCATTGGCTGTCATTGAGCCAGGCACTGTGTACGTCATCCGTGGATACCCATACTTCTGGCAGGTAGCGTATCTCGGTGAGGACGTCTAACAGGTTTTCATTTTCTGCATAGGTTTGTACCAGGGATTTATAACGACTCTTGATGTTTTTAGCGTGTTCTTTTTCAAACTCTTTGTCTGCTTTGCTATCGCTGGCAGGAAAACCATTGTTTTTGTTTACACTTTTACGCCATTCGTTTTGTTTGGTGAGTAAAAATTCTGCAATGCCATGCCATTGCGACAAGGCAGCAGGATCGGCTTCGGGCAGTGAATCAAGTGAGGCACATTCTGTGATCAAAGATTCACTGTCTTCTTCGATTAAGTTTATTGCGGCATATTGTAGTAGGTCGATAAGTTCCAGTTCTTCTGGAATCGCATCATATGCGCTTTTTAATGTTGCAGAGACAATATTATGTAAGGCCTGATCAAGTTCTTCGCGGCTGATGTTTTCGTTAGTGATATGTCGCAGCCATTGATCCCGTCTTGCTAACATGTCCGCTATTAAATTTTTCAGCCTTGGCAGGTCATTATCAAGGTGTTCCAATAATTCAGCGACGGAATCAGACCAACTCTCGCCATCCTCTATTGCCAGGATGGTACGTTCAGCGGCTTCCAGATAGAGTTCACTGGCATCTTCCAGCGTTTCTGGCTGTGCGCCTAGTTGTGAGAGCACCGGCATTTGCCGGGTGATGCTTGAGCACAATGAATCAATCGTCTGTATGCGTAGTCGTCCGGGGTTATCTTGCAATTGCCATTGTTGCGCTTCATCTCGCTTGAGTACTTCTGTCGCCAGGGTATAGGTTTCTTTTTGATAATCATCTGCGGGTGTCTCACCCGTGCGCGCTAACTCTAGTGATGAAATAATTCGTCCGCGCATCTCTGCTGCGGCCTTGCGCGTAAAGGTAATGGCAATAATTTCTTCGGGTGATTCAACGCCGGAGAGTAATCTTAGATAACGACGGATGAGTAATTCGGTTTTCCCCGAACCCGCGGGGGCACGCACAATGAAAGATTGCTCTGGATTCAGTGCGGTCTTGCGTTGTTGACTGTCGGCAACCTGATTCATAATTTTTTGGGTGCCTCAACCAGCTCATTAATGCGACACAAGGTTCCCAGATCGCAATACATACAGGTGTTTGCTTTATGCGGATCAACACGCGCGTCACCTTTACGGTAATTTTTTGCAAGTGTTTTCAGATTGGCTTCCCAGAACATAAACAGGGTACCCCAATCGGTAAAGCTTCCTCTGACTCTGGATTTTGATAATGTTTTTACCTCTGGAATTAATATTGGGCTGTCTTCTTCACCGTAAGCATCATCGGTAAGGCCGACAAATTTCATTTCGCCGCGTCTGATTTGTGCAAAGACCACGGCGGCAATATTACCTTCTGCAGTGACGGCATAGAGTGGCAATTGCGGTTCATCGGGACGCTCATCCATCCAGCTTGCCAGTGCAACCCTGCCAGTTTTATAGTCAATCACGATCAAACTGCCATCAGGGAGTAGATCAACACGATCCATGCGGATTTCAATCTTTAAACCTTCAATGCTGCAAAAATGTTTTTGTTCTCTTTCGATAACGGTAAAGGGTTGGCGTTCTCTTTCCAGCGATAACCAATCATGCATCATGGTCTGCAGCCGGCTTTGTTCAATCAGCATAAATCGTGCGGTCGCCGTGAACGGACGCTTTGCCTGGAAACGTTTAATCACTTTGGCAACACACTGATTGATATGCAATGCCAGTGCACCACCAGTTAATTCGATCAGTTCTTTGTGGGTGCTGATTTTTTCCCAGAACAATTGCATACAATCGTGCACTAACTGGCCGCGTTGCATCGGGCTTAAACCAATCTCTGGCTCGTCTAATGATCTGGCACCGAGACGATGTCTGGCAAAGGCGCGGAATGGACAGGCAGCCTGATCCTTAAACAAACCCGTACCACCACTGGCTTGTGCTTCTTTAAGCTTGGGTGCTCTCTCATCATGAAAGTGTTCTATCTTGCTGGAGTCGAAGATGCTTGCTGCATAATTAATGTCTGCAGGTTGTTCTATTTTCTGCAACGTATATTGTTTTAACAGTGGGCTTGGACGCAGCTCTCTACCCGCTTCACTTAAAGGTGAGCTGAAAATAACTTTGTTTGCCGATGCCGCTAAACGCGAGGTGATCCTGCGTGCGTATTCCAGTTCACGCTCGGCAGAGGCATGAGGCATATTTTCCTGTCTTTGTAATTTAATCGGGATGAAAGGGTTGGCTCTGGCCGTTGATGGCCAGGTTTCTTCATGCAGACCCATAACCCAGAGTTGATCAAACTGCAGGCCGGCGGCTTCCAGCAAACCCATGACCTGAACCGGGACTTCTTCCGACTCTACCTGGTAGGTTTGTTCGCGTGCCAGGCGCTGCAATAGCGACAGCGCACCGTTATAAGTTAAATCTCCCGAGACTAGATCCAGTGACGCAAATTGATCGAGCAATCCTTTCCATGCTTCTATAGTTTGAAATTCATCTCCCTGGATCTGGCGTTCCCCCGGCCAACCCAATGTATTTAACAAGGCAATAAAAGATTCAATCCACTCTGTGCAAGATTGTTTTCTCATGAGGTTTTGAAAAACCTCACGCCATTTCTGCAATGATGCAATCAATTGCGGACAATGCTCCGACCAGAATTTATCTTTCTCCAGGTATTTTTGCAGGATGGTGAGGAAGACCGCTGGTTCGCCCTGCTCTCTTAAACGCGCATCCAGTTGCGCACGGGAGATCATTTCTGTTTCTGCTCCGCCCAGGAAAGGAGAACGTAATAAGGCACCTAGATCTTCCAGCTCGATGGCCTTCTTTTCCAGGCCAAGGATGGCAAAAGCAGCATGGATTATGGGATATTCGGAAAGGGGTTGTCCTAAAGACAGATTATATGGTCGATTGTTGTGTGCCTCGCCATCAGTGCTGAAAAGGTTACTGGGTGTGAGTACATCATCAAAAATATTTTCTATGTCTGTGCGCAGGCTTTCCATTTCTGGAACGACAATGCCGATCGAGGCACTGGCATCTTGATTTAGTTGTTCTCTTAGCCAAAGTGCAATGGCTTTTATTTCATGCCTTGTGTCAACGTAGTCTGACCTGATGATTTCTGCGCTTTGATCCGGCTCGAGATTCTCCTGACAATGTTTGATCTCGCAACCGGTTTCCTTCATGGCCTTAAGTAAGGCCTCTTGAACCGGTGTCAGCTCATCAAAGCCGACCAGGCATAGTTTTGCAGCAGAGTGTGTTGCCCATTGTGAGACATCGTTTAATAAATAGCCTTCAAGACTGGCTGCATCCAGCCAATTATGTTTTTTACATTGTTGCTGAAAGGTTTCAACCCAGGATTGAAAGGCAAAGGCATCATTATTGAGCCAGAGGTCTTCTGGAAAACGCTCCAATTGCCATTGGCGCGTAATCTTCCAGGCATCATAGGCCCTGGTTGCGGCGGCTGCAGGTTGCAGGAACCCTTTAGCAAAGCTGGATTCAGAAACAATTTTTTGCCAGACCCATTGCAGTTGTTGCGCGTTGAGTAATAGAGGAACCTGCTGTTGTTGCGCTGCGAAATCATCCCAGCTACGTAATATCCAGGCCGCCCAGGGCAGGATATCTGGTGTCTCCCAGACTTTCTTTTCGGCTGATAACTGCTCTGAAATGTATTGTTGCTGTAATGCCCGACCGAGACGCTTGGTCGGCGTCACAATGGTGAACCCCTGCTCGATAGACTGTCTAATTTCCATAGCCATAATTCGTAATTCATTCTATCTTATTAATGTGGGCAGCACCGTATTGAAATGTTAGCCTGTTCGAGAGGGAGACAGGGGAAAGGCATGCAAAATAACCAACAATTAAAAGCAAAAGCAGCCGCAAGTGCATTTACAGCATGCACCATAGTTGAACCTGCGCGAGATATCCCTGACATCGTAGAAGATGTCCGTATTGGATTACTGTCTGCGCCGCGAAGTCTGCCGCCAAAATATTTTTATGACGAACGTGGTTCGCAGTTGTTTGAACAGATATGCGACACACCTGAATACTACCCAACCCGTACAGAAGAAAAATTACTCTCGAACTACAGCAATGAAATTATTGCTCAGGTAAGGCCAGCCGAGATCATGGAACTGGGCAGTGGCAATGCGCAGAAAACCAGACGTTTATTTGATGCCTGCGAACAAACCGAGCACATTTGCAGCTATGCACCGTTGGATGTCTGCAAAACCATGCTGGAGAACATCTCGGAACAATTACAATCTGATTATGACTGGCTGAATGTTCATCCTTTGCTAGGTGATTATCATGCCGGCCTGCAACATCTACCAGAAACACGTGGCACACGACTTTACGTTTTCCTCGGTGGCACTATAGGTAATTTTTATCCGGAACAGGCGCAGGACTTTATTAAAGAGATCAAGACCACCATGCAACCCGGAGACTATCTCTTGCTCGGTGCTGATCGCGTGAAAGAAAATCATCTTCTGGATGCGGCGTATAACGACGAACAAGGTATTACGGCGGAATTTAATCTGAATCTCCTGCACGTACTCAATCGTGAACTGAAAGCAGATTTTAATCCTGAACATTTTGAGCATCGGGCTGAATTTAATTCAGAACATAATAGAATTGAAATGCATCTGCTGTGCATACAGGATCATATTGTTCGCCTGCAAAAGCTGGACGCAGAAATCACCTTTCAACAAGGTGATAGCATCCTTACCGAAGTCAGTCATAAGTTTACTGCTGATGGGCTTGAAAAATTACTGGAAGAAAGTGGATTGAATATTTGTAAGCACTACGAACCAGATAACCAATATTTTTCACTGATACTTGCTACCTGTCCTTAAAATAATTAATAAAAGGCATCGTTCATGACAAAAGAACGCATTGAAAAAACTGAAGAGGAATGGCAACAGGAACTGACACCGGATCAAATTGCCGTTTGCAGACAGAAAGGAACAGAAAGTGCCTTTAGCGGGAAATATTATAACTGCAAGGATAGCGGCACTTATGTTTGTTCATGTTGTGGTAATCCCTTGTTTAGTTCTGAGACAAAATTCGATTCGGGTTCTGGTTGGCCAAGTTATTTCCAGCCAATGGATGAAGATGCCATCAAAACAGAAACTGATACCAGTCATGGAATGAAACGGGTCGAAGTAATGTGCAATGCCTGTGATGCTCATCTCGGACATGTGTTCGAGGATGGACCACAACCGACAGGCTTACGTTACTGTATTAACTCTGTTTCGCTTGATCTGGATAAGTCTGATTAAGAAACTCTATAATCAGCAAATGTTCGCCGCCTTCTTCATAAATTCAATACTGGTCGCTATAGCGATAATGATCCATTATGAAATGCTTTATCAATTATCCAGATTAATGCCAACACTGCGTATCAAACATCGTTATCGCCTGGTTGTTGGAATTTTTGGTGCCTTGCTCGCACACATTGCCGAAATATGGATGTTTGCCTTCGGTTATTATTTCCTGATCCGGTTCACATCTCAGGGATCACTGATTGCCTTTGATAGTGGAGAATCAATACATAACGTCATGGACTGTATTTATTATTCATTTGTTACCTATACCACGCTTGGTTTTGGTGATGTCATCCCCACGGGATCACTACGCTTCCTGACCGGCCTGGAAGCATTAACTGGTCTGGTTTTAATCACATGGACCGCATCATTTATGTATTTCGAAATGCAGAAATACTGGGATGATCACTAATACGATAATACGATAATTATGAGAAATAATATGAAACTGTTGCAAACCATTTATATGATACTTGTACCCTTAATACTCCCAGGCACTGTTATGGCTGGCGATACTTCTGCTGAACTGGACAGTGTCATTCAAGGCACACATCGTGATGCCAGGAATGTCGCCAGAGACGTTTATCGTCATCCAAAAGAAACATTAATGTTTTTCGATATGCAGACGGATATGAAAGTCCTGGAAATATTACCTGGACGCGGCTGGTATACCGAGATACTTGCACCATTAATGAAAGGCTCAGGTGAATTGACCGTCGCCAGCTTTGGTGACACGCATCCAACAAAATATTTACGCAACATTCACATCGACTTCATGAAAAAAATAAATGCAGACACCGAAACCTATGGCAAGGCAGAAGTCGTTGTATTTAATAATGGCGGTTACTTGAAAGACGTTCCGGATAACTCTATGGATATGGTCGTAACCTTCAGAAATACGCACAACTGGATCAGATACGGTGGCATTGAAGAAATCTATGCAGCATTTAATCGTGTTCTGAAACCGGGAGGTATTTTGGGTGTTGTGCAACATCGTGCCGATAAAGGTACTGATGCCAAAACAACTGCTGAAAAAGGTTATGTACCTGAATCGTATCTGATCAATCTGGTAGAAGATGCAGGGTTCGAATTGGTTAAAAAATCTGATATTAATGCCAATCTGGCAGACAGCAAGGATTACCCTGAAGGTGTCTGGTCATTACCTCCGACTTATCGAGAGAAAGAAAAAGACAAAGCAAAATATACGGCCATCGGTGAAAGTGATCGTATGACAATGAAATTCATCAAACAATAAATTTGTAAAAATTACACATATGGCTAAATTTTATCTGCTGCTGGGAAGCATCAACGCCTTACTGGTAATCATTATCGGTGCCTTTGGTTCGCATGGCCTGAAAGCCAAACTCACTATGGACAATATGGCAATTTATCATACCGCTGTGCAATACCATTTTTATCATGCGGTTGGATTAATACTCGTAGGTTTAATTGCCTGGCATATTCCCAACTCCAATTATCTACGCTGGTCAGCCTGGCTCATGGTCATGGGGATTGTACTTTTTTGCGGAAGCTTGTACACGCTGAGTATTACAAACATACGCTGGCTTGGTATGATTACGCCCTTCGGTGGCATGGCATTTATCCTTGCCTGGTTGTTTTTATCTGTCGGCATCATCAAATCATAAATTTTATAACAGACATACTCAAACGGGGCATTCAGAGTAAATATCATTATGAAATTAATTAGCGTCGTTCATTATTCGATACCAGGCACATTATTACTGCTTTCAGTAAACCTTTATGCTGAGACCTCTGAAAATACTAAAAATCGAATTGATAATGCATGTTTGAGACAAGCCGTCTCTTTGGTCAATCAATTAAAATCTGAGATTTACACAGACATGGACTCAATACAGTCCAATAAGATTGTAAAACTGGCTACCAGTACCTGCAGGACACAATTTAATCAGACGGATAATCAACAGGCCGTTGCTGCTATTGAACCTGCCAAGAAGGAAACAGCCGAAGAAGAGAGCTCCGATAGATCAATATTTGATATCCTTACAGAAGAACCTGTAAGAAAGCCAGGTAATGAACGTCTAAGAAAACATAAAAAATAAGAAAACATAGACGTTAGACAAAAGCGTATACACACAAAACAATTAGCACGCTCCAGATAAGCAGCACCATGACACTGCCCATTACTGCCAGGCCCCGGTCTTCGATCTTTAATACATCCTGCTGTTGATATTCCTGCCTGATTTCATCCGGGATAAGGCCCACTGTAAATTTCAGGAATATAGGTACCAGTATCACTTCATCCAGCAAGCCCAGCACGGGGATAAAGTCAGGAATAATATCTATCGGGCTAATAATGTAGGCGACAATCAACAAGGCCAGTATCTTTACATGCAAGGGCATGCGCGGATCTCTTGAGCTTCGATAAAGGAGGAAAACATTAGACTTAAGCTCTCGCCCTTTTGCTTTGAGTATTTTTAACATCTGCACACTGTAAAAGATTCTATCTAAGGAATCTCTGATCAAGTACGCACTCCGTCATGCTGGTGAATACCAGCATCCAGTAAGTTATTGTTTTGACTAGATTCTGGCATGCGCCAGAATGACGACTTAATGTATTTTTGGGCTTAGCCAGAGGTTCCATAAATAGATAATGTTATTATATGTAAGAACTATAAAGACTGCTGTCGACGATGATGAGGCATGGCAATGAAAAATAACAAGGCATTTACGGAACGACTCCGTAACGGTGATTTGCTTATCGGAACTTTAATCAGTTTAAATTCTCCGGAAATTGCAGAGATTCTTTCTTATATAGACTATGACTGGTTATTCATCGATGCCGAACACGGCGCGTTTAACCCGCAACAAACTCAATCAATGTTACAGGCTGCTGGAGAAACACCCTGTGTCATTCGTGTCCCTGCAGGAGATGACGTCTGGATCAAGAAGGCCCTAGACATTGGTGCTGCCGGAATTATCGTTCCACAGGTGCATACTGCAGAACAGGCCGAGCAGATTATCAATAAATGTAAATATTCTCCTGTAGGTAACCGTGGTGTTGGTATCGGACGCGCGCATACTTATGGTCTGGATTTTGAAAATACAATCAAAAATGCCAATGATGAAACCGCAGTTATCTTACAAGCTGAAAGTCGTGCGGCGATAGATAACATAGAGGATATTGTGAAGGTGCCCAGACTCGATGCCATCCTCATCGGTCCTTATGATCTGTCTGCCAGTCTCGGCAGGATTGGCGAGGTCAATCATCCTGAAGTTCAGGAAGCCATTAATCGGGTTGCTGATGTGTGCAAAGCTGCAAATATCAAGCTTGGATACTTTGGCGTTAATGCGAGTGCGGTCAAACCAGCGATGGAGAATGGTTTTACTTTGATTACGGTAGGTGTTGATACCCTGTTTGTCATCAAGGCAGCTACTGAAACACTGGAAGAACTAAAGAGTCGTTAAATAATTACCATGAAAAGAGTCTATGCTGCCGAACATGGCCTGATGACAGAACGCATTAAGGATATCCTTGAAGAAGAAGGGATAGATTGCATGATAAAAAATCTGAGTCTGTCTGGTGGCATGGGTGAAATACCACCGATTGAGTGCTGGCCTGAGGTTTGGGTCATGGCAGATCAAGATTATGATCGCGCAAACAGTATTGTCGAAGATTTATTAAAGGAGTCGACTGAATATCGCACTTCATGGATATGCAAATGTGGAGAGAAAATAGAAGGCCAGTTCACCAGTTGCTGGAATTGCGGCATTGCCCGGGCTGAGAATTCACTATAAAAATATTGATAGGCGATATTAATCTAAATAAGCGATTAAATATTGCTACGGTATTTTAGTTGCATCCCCTGTAGGAAATTTCGCAAGATCTGATCTTTGCATTCTCGGTAGTGTTTGTGACCGGGCTTACGGAAGAAGGCGCTTAATTCGTGTTTGCTGATTCGAAATTCAGCCAGCTCCAAGAGCTCCAGTACATCTTCAGCCTTGAGATTTAATGCAATCTTCAGCTTCATAAATATAATGTTGTTGTTTAATTGTTTCTCAGGTTCTGGCTGTGCCCCTTCTCTTTTGCCTCGTTTATCATTGATCAAACCATTGAGAAAGATCGCCAGTTGAGTATCACTACATTCCTGATATGCAGGGTCATCGTCTTTCTTCAGCCAATCACTGACCTGTCCTCGCGTAACTTCATGATCAGCTTTGGCAAAGATGGCAATCATTTTCGAATCGCCAAAATCAAAGACATAACGTATTCGGCGTAAGACATCGTTATTATTCATGATTTTTCCTGCTTCATAGCTTGAGCGTCATATCTTTGCCGGAATAATTATCCACTGAACAATGCGCACGAATAATCACTTCTGTAACTTCATCTTGTATTTCTATATATGAAAGATTGCGAGTGAATGGTTGTTCTTTGATATGGGGATGCGCTAATTTTCGCGCTGCGATGACTTGTTCATTCTTATCCAGTATTAACCAGTGATCAACGTAATGATTCCAGCCCTCATCTGCATGTTGCACGGTCACGTTAAAGGAATAGCTGCCGTCATCTTCCTGCTTCACTTCTGCATCTATCACATCGGCCTCACTGGCAATAACAGGGGATATTAATATGATTTTCAAAAAAAATAGAGCTATCAGTTTTTTCATGCTTATTTGCTGTCTATACCGACCCATCGTATTTCTGTTGCAGTAGTTTCACCCACCAGTACTTTCTTTAAACTCTTGGGCGGCTCTGTCTTGTTTACGTCTACAGGAATACGACCAGCCATGATTTCTGCTTTCTTTTGAGGCAATGAAGGTTCCTTGTCTGGTTCTGCAAAACCAATGGGGAATAAAGGCTGATTTGTTCGGGGATCGTATTTATCTGACGCCCCTACAGTGTGGAGAATTTCATGGGCAATAACGATATTGTTTTGTTTAGACATTTTCTTGTCTGCAAATGCATTGACCACACCAATCAATCCTTTTTGCAGTCCAAGTGAATGTGCAACACTCTTGTGTATTTTCGGATCGAAATAGATAACGAATACCTGTATATCTTTTGGATAGTCGTAATTGTCTATGTTCCACGACCAGTAACGCATCTTCAGACTCCAGGCCATGATGGACGGTACTGATGCATTGTTTCCAGGTGGTTTTGGAGGCAACTCACGAATCTGTTTCGCCAGATCAATATCAACAGGTTTCTTAATAACGAGCTGATAGCGTTCTGCTTCACGACTAAAAAAATCTTCAATGCCTGTGAAGGTGTCCTTATCAAGCTGTCTAATATACTTTGTAGTTGCCTCTCTACCATCACCGTTGATGGGATAGATTGCAACTACCAGAGGGGCGTCCCAGTCGGTACTACGTTCCCTTGCCCATATAGATGATAGACCCACCATGAGCAATATATAGAGTAGAATTACGACTCTAAAGTTTTTTATCATTCCACCGGCCATTTTATTTCCTTATAGTTTTTTAGTTGGCAGATCGAATCACATCATTTTTTTATCTAGTAAAAAATTGAGTGTGAAACGAATACCAAAGCCTGTGGTATCTGTAGGGATATGTGCGAGACCACCTTTACGATTACTACTGGACAAATCGATATGTACCCAGGGCGTGTCATTCTTCACAAAGCGCTGAAGGAATCTTGATGCGAGGATATGATCCATGCCTGCTTCCAGAGAACATTGTTTAACATCGGCGATATCACTCTCTATGGCCTTGTCAAAATCTTCGTCCATTGGGAAAGACCAGACGCGTTCGCCACTGTCCTTGCCTGCTTCAAGCAGGGTTGGAATCAATTCTTCTTTATTGGTGAAGGCACCACTGTAAGCCGTACCTAATGAATATATGCAGGCGCCAGTTAATGTTGCGTAATCTATTATCAGCTTGGGTTTTAATTTCGAGGCCATTGCCAGTGTATCGGCCAGGACCATGCGGCCTTCTGCATCGGTATGCACAATTTCTATCGTAGTACCATCGGATGCGGTGACGACATCATTGGGTTTATAGGCTTTAGGTCCAATATGATTCATTGCCAATGCCAGCCAACACTCAACAGGATAATTCACTTTCATTCGTGTCAGTGCCAAAAATGTCCCCAATGCAACCGCACTACCCTGCATATCTTCGTGCATACCAAACATGTAATTAGCGGGCTTTAGATTTGTTCCTCCGGTGTCGTAACAAATACCTTTACCGACCAGTGTTAATTTCCCTTTGCGTGTTTTGGTTTTCGGTTGGTACTGTAATCTGACGATGCCTGCATCAGCTGTTGGGCTACCCTGCGATACCGCCAGGAAAGCGCCTGCCTTTTTCTTCTGTAACGCTTTAGTGTCATAGAATTCCAGTTTCCATTTATTGTCTTTCGCCAGTTGCTTAATCCGTTTTAAATATATAGACGGTGTTAATTTATTCGATGGCAACATACTCAATGAACGTGCCAGGGCATTACCTTCTGCTTCTGCAAAGGTGCGTTTAAAGCCATGAGACTTTTTGAGCCCATAGATAATTATCCTGGAAAGTTTTTCTGATTGTTTCTTCTTACTTTTAAAACTGGGCATCTCTGCTGAGGCTGTAAGAATGGCAGCAATGATTGCTTCAGTAATTCTTTCAGTCTGTGCTTCATCAAAACCTGCAACCGAGACACCAATTTCTTTTGCCTCATAGGCATCGTGTTCAGCAACCAGTTTTCTTGCCAGGCTCAGTAATGCAAAACTTGAGATGTCTTCTTTGATACAGGCCAATGCAACATGACTTGCCTGTTTATTCGGTAAATCACAGACAACCGGGCTTGTTTCTGTTTTTTTACTTCCTGTTGCCTTTCTTCTTGCCGTAAATACAGATGCATAAGGGTGATATTGATTGATTTTCTCAGGAAACATCAAGATCCAGTTGGAAACTTTATCGATATTCAGCTTTTTTACAGTCGCTTTGTTTTGGCGCAATTTCACTTGCATTGAATACTTCCCCTGATTGCATTGTTTAGTTTGAAAGATGATGCCATTGTATCTATATCAAGCTAATTTTCTCTACATTTACTCAAAATAATTCTAGAATGTACCTTATTAAGGACACCAACATGGGTGGGCCAGATCATGACAGAAGAACAAAAAGATATTGATCAGCAAGAGACGCATGAATGGCTCGAAGCACTGGAGTCCATTCTTGAACGTGAAGGGGTCGAACGTGCCCATTTTATTCTTGAACAGCTGATCGCCAAGGCACGTAAGTCCGGTGCCTATCTTCCCTATTCTGCAAATACGGCTTATCTCAATACCATCCCGCCTGCTAAAGAAGAGCAATCACCAGGTGACCCTGCGATTGAGTGGCGTATACGATCTATTGTGCGGTGGAATGCCATGGCCATGGTTGTTCAGGCAAATCGTAAAACGGGAGATTTGGGCGGACATATTTCAAGCTTCGCCTCATCCGCAACCTTATACGATGTTGGTTTCAATCATTTCTTCCATGCCCCAAGTAAAGATCATGGTGGCGATATGCTGTTTGTTCAGGGCCATTCCGCACCGGGAATTTATTCACGTGCTTTTTTGACGGGCAGAATTACCGAAAATCAAATGAACAACTTTCGTCAGGAAGTCGATGGCGAGGGTTTGTCATCTTATCCTCATCCCTGGCTGATGCCGGATTACTGGCAATTCCCAACGGTCTCCATGGGACTTGGGCCGATCATGGCCATCTACCAGGCACGATTTATGCGCTATCTGGAAAACCGAGGTTTAAAAGAACCGAGTAATCGTAAAGTCTGGGCCTTTATTGGTGATGGTGAAACCGACGAACCAGAATCAATGGGGGCCATTGGTCTTGCTGCGCGCGAAAATCTCGATAACCTGATCTTTGTTGTCAATTGTAATCTGCAACGACTGGATGGCCCGGTACGCGGCAATGGCAAGATCATTCAGGAACTGGAAGGGACATTTCGTGGTGCAGGCTGGAATGTCATCAAGGTCATCTGGGGTTCCTACTGGGATCCACTGATTGCACGTGATACCAGTGGCCTGCTTTATAAACGTATGGAAGAAGTTGTCGATGGAGAATATCAAGCCTATAAGGCCAACGATGGTGCTTATGTCAGAGAAAACTTCTTTGGTAAATATCCTGAATTAAAAGCCATGGTCGCCAACATGACGGATGATGATATCTGGCGACTCAATCGTGGTGGACACGATCCGCACAAGGTATACGCAGCTTATGCCGCCGCAATGAAACACAAAGGCCAGCCGACAGTGATTCTCGCGAAAACTGTCAAAGGTTATGGCATGGGTGAAGCGGGTGAAGGTCAGAACGTCAGTCATCAACAGAAAAAAATGGGCGAGAAGGCCCTTAAACAATTTCGTGATCGTTTCAATATCCCTGTCTCCGATGAAGAAATTGCAGATGCACCCTATTATCGTCCACCGGAAGATAGCGAAGAACTCAAATATCTCAGAGAACATCGCGAGGCATTAGGTGGTTATTTCTTCCGTAAACGGGAACCGCTACCGCCGCTTGAAATACCAGGCATGGATATTCATCAAAAATTATTAGATGGTACCGGTGAAAGAGAAATTTCTACGACCATGTCTTTTGTTCGTATTCTCAATGCACTACTGAAAGATAAAAACATCGGCAAAAATATTGTCCCCATCGTCCCGGATGAAGCACGCACCTTTGGCATGGAAGGCATGTTCAGACAGTTGGGTATATATTCATCTGTTGGACAGCTCTATGAACCAGTTGATCAAGATCAGGTCATGTATTACCGCGAAGATATCAAAGGCCAGATCCTCGAAGAAGGACTCAATGAAGCTGGTGCTTATTCATCATGGATTGCTGCAGCAACTTCCTATAAGAATAATGGCATACACATGATTCCTTTTTATATTTATTACTCCATGTTCGGCTTCCAACGCATTGGCGATCTGGCCTGGGCCGGTGGTGACATGCGTTCCAGGGGTTTTCTTCTCGGTGGCACCGCAGGTAGAACCACTTTAAATGGTGAAGGCTTACAACATCAGGATGGTCATAGCCATGTGCAGGCATCGACTATTCCAAACTGTGTTTCTTATGATCCGACTTATGCCTATGAGCTTGTAGTTATTATTCAGGATGGCCTGAAGCGCATGTATCAGGATTGTGAAGATATCTTCTATTACATTACGGTCATGAATGAAAATTACCAGCATCCACCGATGCCAGACATGGCCGAAGAGGGCATCCTTAAAGGCATGTACCTGCTTAAGCCAGGTGGCAAGAAAAAACTTAAGGTAAAACTGCTTGGCTCGGGCACCATCCTGCGCGAAGTCATTGCTGCAGCAGAACTGCTTAAAAAAGATTTTGGTGTGGCCTCGGATATCTGGAGCGTAACCAGCTTCAATGAATTGCGTCGAGACGGACTGGATGTTCAACGATGGAATATGTTACATCCTAAGAAAAAGCCAAAGACGTCTTATGTTACTTCTTCGCTGCTAGGTGCTGATTGCCCTGTGATTGCATCGACAGATTATATGAAAGTACATGCCGATCAGATCAGAGAGTTCGTACCGGGTCGTTATGTCGTATTAGGCACGGATGGTTACGGTCGCAGTGATACCCGAGTCAAATTGAGGAAATTCTTCGAAGTAGATCGTTATTATGTGACCGTTGCTGCATTAAAAGCACTGGCTGATGATGGTTTGATTCCCGTGGCAAAAGTGTCAGAGGCGATCAAGAAATATGGCATCGATCCAGAGAAACCAAACCCTGTAACGGTTTAACATGGCTAACTCCAAAGAAATCACGCTCCCGGATATTGGAGACTTCGACACCGTCGATGTCATTGAAGTAGCGGTGAATATCGGCGATAACATTAATGTAGAAGACACTATCATCACACTGGAAAGTGATAAGGCCACCATGGATATTCCATCCCCTGCTGCAGGCAAAGTTACCAAAGTTTTAGTTAATGTTGGAGATTCAATCTCAAAGGGCACACCGATACTGCTGATGGATGAGTCTAAATCAGATACTTCAGCAGCAGAAAAGCCTGTTGCAGAGACACAACCTGAATCTAAAAACGAGACTTCAGAACCAACAGCACCTGCAGAACCCGTACAGACAACACCCAAACCAGCTCCGGCTATCTTGGAAAGTTCACAGGTCGTGGGTGGTAGCCGTTCTGAAAAAGCTCATGCCAGCCCTTCAGTACGTCGCTTTGCCAGAGAACTTGGTGTTGATCTTGGACTGGTCTATGGCAAAGGCCCCAAGGGCCGCATTCTCAAAGAAGACATTAAAGCCTTCACCAAAAGCATGTTGTCTGGAAATAAATTAGGCGGTAGCGGTAGTTTTGGTTTTCCTGAAATTCCACCGGTTGATTTTTCCAAATTTGGACAAACCGAAATGCAGCCACTCAGTAGACTTAAACGTCTTGGTGGTCAGGCCTTACATCGCAGCTGGATCACCGTGCCTCATGTTACACAATTCGATGAAGCCGATATTTCTGATCTTGAAGAATTCAGAAAATCTAAACTGGAATCGGCAAAGGCCGAAGGTGTCAAACTTACTTTAGTGACCTTTCTGGTAAAAGCTGTGGTTGTTGCCCTACAGAAGTTTCCAGAGTTTAATTCTTCCATTACATCAGATGGTGAAAACCTGGTTATCAAAAAATATTTTCATATCGGTGTCGCAGTGAATACCAAGAATGGTCTTGTCGTGCCTGTTATTAAAGATGCCGACAAGAAAGGCTTGTTTGAAATCGCAGATGAAATCAGCCAGCTTAGTAGTAAGGCACAGGAGGGCAAGCTAAGTCCTGCTGACATGCAGGGAGGGTGTTTCACCATATCCAGTCTTGGTGGTATCGGTGGCACGGCCTTTACACCTATCGTTAACGCGCCTGAGGTCGCCATCCTGGGTGTCTCACGATCCGCCGTGAAGCCAGTTTATGAGAATGGAGCATTTGTTCCGCGTTTGATAATGCCTTATGCATTGTCATATGATCATCGTGTTATTGATGGCGTTGCTGCTGCTAAATTCACACAATTTCTCAGTACCATTCTGACTGACATTCGTCACATACTCTTATAAATCATCATGCCTGATATTAAAGAAGTTCTGGTTCCCGATATTGGTGATTTTGAAGCCGTTGAGGTTATTGAAGTTCCAGTGAATGTTGGTGACAACATACAACAGGAAGATACGCTGATTACTCTGGAGAGTGACAAGGCCACCATCGATATCCCTTCCCCATATAGTGGCACAATTAAAAGTGTATCCACCAAGGTCGGCGACAAGGTTTCACAGGGTGATTTAATTTTGACCATGGAAGTTGAAGGAAAACAAGACGGTGAGGTAGAAACAAAAGAGACGCCGCAAGCCGAGTCAGCTACTGAAGGCACAAACGCACCTGAAGATGCGCCTGCAAGCAATGAAGAACCTCAAGCAATAAATACGAATATCGATAAAGGTGATAAGCATTGTGAAGTTGTCGTACTCGGTGGTGGCCCTGGCGGTTATACCGCAGCGTTTCGTGCAGCTGATCTTGGCAAACAAACCATACTCATTGAACGTTATGAAACACTGGGTGGTGTCTGTCTGAATGTGGGCTGTATCCCTTCCAAGGCTCTGTTACATATTGCCAAAGTCATTTCAGAAGTTGATGAACTTAAAGAACAAGGGATTGATCTGGGCACATCGAACGTTGATATAAAATCTGTTCGAGAGTTTGCCACTAATATCGTTAATAAATTGACCACCGGTCTGAAGGCCATGGCCAAACAACGTAAAGTAAAAGTGGTGCATGGCACAGGTAAATTTATTTCGCCGAACATGATCGAAGTAGATAATGGCACGAGTAAAACAACAGTTTCTTTTGAACATGCCATCATCGCGGCAGGCTCTCAACCCGCCAGTATTCCTTCTTTCCCGGACGATCCACGTATCATGGATTCCACAGGCGCCTTGTTGCTTGATGAAATACCTAAACGCTTATTGGTTATAGGCGGTGGCGTGATTGGCCTGGAGATGGCCACGGTATACGAAGCCCTCGGTTCAAAGATTACTGTTGTTGAAATGCTCGATGTATTAATTTCCGAGTGTGACAAGGATATTATTCGACCCTTGCAAAAACGTATTACAAAACTCTATGAAAATATATACCTCAGTACAGCCGTCACAAAAATCAAGGCAGCAAAGAATCATCTGGAGGTTTCTTACGACGGTAAAAAAGCGCCAAAATCTGAACGGTTCGATGCAATATTATTATCCGTTGGCAGACGGCCCAACGGATTAAAGATAGGTGCAGAAAATGCCGGGGTGAATGTCAGCGAACAGGGCTTTATTCTTGTCGATGATCAACAAAGGACCAATGTTCAAAATATTTTTGCTATTGGAGATATTGTCGGTGAGCCCATGCTGGCACACAAAGCCTCGCATGAGGGCAAGATTGCCGCTGAGGTTATCACTGGCTTAAAGGTCGGTTTTGATAATCGTGTGATCCCCTCGGTTGCCTATACGGATCCAGAAGTTGCCTGGGTCGGCGTCACGGAAACAGAAGCTAAAGAGAAAGGCATCGACTATGGCAAAGGGTCATTCCCCTGGGCTGCCAGTGGACGTTCCTTATCTTTAGGCCGGGATGACGGTCTCACCAAAGTATTATTTGAAAAAGAAACCAACCGGATTATCGGTGCCGGGATTGTTGGTCCCAATGCCGGTGATCTCATTGCAGAATGTGCTCTGGCCATTGAAATGGGTGCCGATGCCGAAGACATCGGACTCACCATACATCCGCACCCGACACTCTCGGAAACGATTGGTTTTGCTGCTGAAGTCTTTGAAGGGACGATTACTGACCTATTTATTCCTAAACGCAAGAAGTAAGGTACAAAGGATTGATTGCTAGCGTTCTTCCAACATCATCAATTCGGAGGTTAACACCTGCATACGTTCAACGGCATTTTTGAGTAGTTCTCTCTGAAAATGTAACAAGGCCGTTGGATGTTCGTTTTCCAGTTTATCAAAAGATGCTTTTGATATGAGATAAACATCTACATCTGTCTGTGCACGTATGCCGCCGGTGATGCGTTGCTCCTCTTTCATGAGCGCGCGCCATCCTAATAAAGCACCAGGACTGACAGTTGCAATACGGACATCTTTGTTCTTTGCCTGCTTAAATACATTCAACTCGCCTTTACGAACCAGCACAAAACTATCGACCGCTTCGCCTTTCGCAAATAGATAATCACCAGCCTTAATGGTTTGCTCTACTAATAGCGTGCTAAATTTTTCTGCATCATCACTTTCCAGATTCTGAAACAATTCAAAATCGAGTAGCATTAATGCAGGCTGACCTTCTTTATAGCCTTCATGGTGTTCATGCAACAATGCTTCCTCTGCGGCTTCCAGGGCAAGATCATGATCCGCATAAATATTTTCTTCACCGACTTCGGTAATTACACCCATATCCTGTAACATCTCACGGATGGACAATGCTGAGGATTGTTCAAATTCAACCAAACCACTGAAATATACTTGTCTCTTATTACTATGTAATCTTTCTATGATTGATAACAGAATCTTGACCCCGCTTAAATCAATATCCTTCACCCGAGAAAAATCAAAAATAAATTTATCTGCTGACTCAAGATCGGCTTCAACATCGTTAATTAGTGCATCTGTGGTACCAAAGAACAGTGAACCCTTAAGTTCATAGCTCAACGTTCGTTTCCCAAATTCTTTTAAAATAGCTGTTTCTTTTGCTGAAGAACGTACACGTCTTGAAAATATTTCGTTGCCTCTTTCACGTCGATGAATCACAGGTTGTTTGATCTGTTGAGTAATAAATAATATCGCGGCAATTGCGCAACCAACACCCACAGCCACCATTAAATCTACCACCACAGTCATTGTTGTTACGATGATCATGATAATAAATTCACTGCGAACGTTGCGGCGTTTGATTAATCGCAGGGAATAATAATCGACCATAGTGACTGCCGTATAAAACAGAATGCCAGCCAGGGCTGCTAAAGGTATCCAACCAGCCGGAGCACCAAACACCATCACCACCAGAAAAATAACCGTTGAATGCAACATACCAGAACGTGAGGTACGTCCACCTGCACGCACATTGACCAATGTTCGTACGGTCGCACCGGCACCGGCAATACCGCCACCCAGACCACTGAGGATGTTACCAATGCCCTGCCCTATCAGTTCCTTGCGTGAATCATGCCGCGTGTGGGTCACGGAGTCTGCAATCAATGAGGTTAACAATGAGTCAATCGAACCCAAAATCGCCAGTGCCAGGCCAGCTGTGAAGGCCATTTTAAAATCAGAGAAACCCAGATTTTCAAGAGCACCGAACTGAAAGACAGGCATCAGGCGTTGCATCTGTTCCCAACTGGCAAATGGATTGGGGACAGTACCAATCAAGAAGGGGTTGTTTGTACTGGTAAAAGGCGCTAGTCCTGATGCTGCCAGGGCAAGATAAATTAAAATCCCCGCAACAAGCCCCACCAATGCACCGGGAATGGCCTGGGAAACCTTACGACTGATCAGGATGGCTGCGACAGTGCCAGAGGCAACCAACATAGGTACCCAGCCCACAGAGAAATCAAATTCTGACCAGTCCCCGCTGATTCCCAGGAAAGGTTTGATCTGACCGATGAAAATAATAATGGCAATGCCATTCATAAAACCGGCAACCACAGGATAAGGCATATATTTCACTACCTTTCCACCGCCACTCAGGCCGATCAAAATTTGAACTGTGCCACCAATAACTATCCCCAGGGCCATGAGTACGGCAATAACAGACAAGTTTGCACCATGGACGGAAACTATCTGGGCAACGAATGCCGTGGAGACCACTGTCATTGGACCTGTTGGACCGGTAATCTGAGCAGGGGTACCACCAAACTTGGCTGCAGCAAAACCAGTAAAGATTGAACCCAATAAACCGACCAAGGCACCTGTCGACGCATGTTCTGGTCCGAGTGGCGCAAAGGCCGCGACACCAAATGCTAGCGCCAGTGGCAGGGCAACAATCGCCGCAGTCAGGCCTCCCCAAATATCACCCATTAATTCGGATTGTTTTGTATCAGTCATGGAATTTCAGAAATCGGATTAATTATTGTTATACGTTATTAATACCATGAAATGGCTTATCTCACTAAATTTTTTTGCCCACGACGAATACGACTTACAACAGATACGATATGATTTAACACATGCAACTCGCATTCAACCAATTTAACGTCACCGAAGATTCTGACTCAGACAGGAGAACTATTCTTGTCTTACATGGATTGTTTGGCTCAAAACGAAATTGGCAATCGATAGCCCGTCAACTCAGCGACCAATTTCAGGTGTTTACGCTGGATTTACGGAATCATGGAGAATCAGAACATCATGATGATATGACTTATCAAGTGATGGCTGATGATGTCTTCCAGTTCATATCAGAGCATTCCCTTAAAGATGTTTCTGTTGTCGGGCACAGCATGGGCGGCAAGGTCGCCATGCAAATGGCACTGCAGCATCCGGAAATCATTAAAAGGCTAGTCATTATCGACATTGCACCGGTGAAGTACGAACATGGTTTTAATGATCTGATCGATTCACTCAAGGCTTTACCGCTGGAGCAAATATCTAATCGACAGGATGCTGACGAACATTTACGATCCACTGTCCAGCCGAAGACCTTACGACAGTTTTTACTACAGAATCTAAAGATTTCTGAAGATGGATTTCGCTGGCGAATCAATCTTGACGCTATCCAGGCCAATATTGATGCACTCATGGACTTTCCTGTTGATCATCGTGTCATGCAATATCAAAATTCGGTGCTTTTTCTCAAGGGTGAAAAATCTGACTATATAAAGCATCTGTATGAGCAAAAAATATTCAAGCTATTCTCACGCGCTTTATTCATTACGGTCGCAGATACAGGCCACTGGTTGCATGCTGAAAATCCTGATTTTGTCGTGCAGGAAATCAGTAAATTCATTAAATAATATCTGTCGTTCCAGACTCCTACCCGGCATTCAGAATATGTGGCCTCGTCATTCCGGGCTCTGTCCCGGAATCTAGTGAAACAATATACCGCTAAAAGCGGACCTTTTAGACTGGATACTGGTATACACCAGCATGACGGCGGTGTGTTGATTAAATAACCCTTAATCTTTGGATTTATAATAGAATCACGAAATTTCCCTGTTCATAGCCCCTTCACGCAGTATTATTGAGCAGTTACAATAGCGCCCTTTTTGTTTGCCCTGTCTTGAAATTATCCTGACAGGTATTTAGTAGCTGGAGTTTTATTAATGACTGAAAACGCACCATCCAAAGTTGTTCTCGCCTATTCCGGAGGTCTGGATACTTCCGTGATCCTGAAATGGTTGCAGGAACAATACCAATGTGAGGTCGTCACCTTCACCGCAGATATCGGTCAGGGTGAGGAAGTCGAATCAGCGCGCGCCAAAGCCGAAGCCATGGGTATCAAGGAAATTTATATTGATGATCTGACAGAGGAATTTGTCAGTGATTTTGTCTACCCTATGTTTCGTGCCAATACCATCTACGAAGGTGAGTATCTGTTAGGAACTTCTATCGCGCGTCCTTTGATTGCCAAACGACTCATTGAGATTGCAAACGAAACTGGTGCGGAAGCCATTTCACATGGTGCCACCGGTAAAGGCAATGATCAGGTGCGTTTTGAACTCGGTGCTTATGCATTGAATCCGGATATCAAGGTGATTGCGCCCTGGCGTGAATGGGACCTTACTTCTCGTGAAAAGCTGCTGGCCTATGCCGAGAAAAATAATATCGTTGTCGAAAAGAAACCTGGCGGCGGTTCACCCTATTCTATGGATGCGAATCTATTACACATTTCTTATGAAGGCGGCATTCTGGAAGATCCATGGAGTGAACCTGAAGAAGATATGTGGCGTTGGAGTGTTTCTCCAGAACAGGCGCCGGACAAGACAGAAGTTATTGAACTGGAATTTACCAAAGGAGATATTATTGCCATTAATGGGGAATCAATGTCACCTGCGACAGTATTGGCAAGCCTGAACAAGATCGGCGGTGCACATGGTATTGGTCGTGCGGATATTGTCGAAAACCGTTACGTTGGTATGAAGTCCCGTGGTTGTTATGAAACACCGGGCGGTACCATTATGTTAAAAGCACATCGGGCCATTGAATCGATCACACTGGATCGAGAAGTCGCACATCTTAAAGATGATCTGATGCCTCGTTATGCAAGCCTGATCTACAACGGCTACTGGTGGAGCCCAGAGCGCGAAGCCTTGCAAACTCTGATTGATCAAACACAGCTTCGGGTCAATGGCACGGTGCGCCTTAAACTCTACAAGGGCAACGTCATGGTTGCTGGACGCAAGTCTGAATCAGATAGCCTGTTTGATGAAAACATTGCTACCTTTGAAGATGATGCGGGCGCCTATAATCAACAGGACGCTGAAGGCTTCATCAAACTGAATGCGTTGCGTTTACGCATTCTCAACAGGAAAAAATAATAATTTTCAGCTTTTAGAATAATTAGGTACAACCTTTCTCACAAAACCAAGGTCGGCATTCTTGTCCAGCTGAATGTCCGTATGTTTATACAGGCGTAAGGCTGGCATTCTGAGTTTGCAGGTTCTATGCTTTGGAATGGAAGTCAGAGGTTTTGTGATCTTTATAAACACAAAAGACTAATACGATTAGTCCATTTAAAAATGGAGTATAATTATGTCAAATTTTGTTTCCGTAGCTAAAGTTTCAGATTTCGACAGTCAACAGGCCAAATGCGTGGAGGTAGGGGGGAGAAGTATAGCCCTGTTTAAGCTCGGTGAAGAGTTCTTTGCTATCGATGACACGTGCACGCACGAAGGCGGACCACTAAGTGATGGGAATATTAATGGTGACGAGATCGAATGTCCGTGGCACGGTGCGTGTTTCAATATTAGATCCGGGAAGGTTACTCTTGATCCGGCCGATGAGGATGTGAGTACATATGATGTTCGTTTATCGAATGATGTGATCGAAATTGATGTAGCAGAATAGATCAACTAATGGAGTATTCGTCCATTTTTTGTTCTGGTTGGCTCATTAATCTGGTATTTCTCTAGAATCAAAAAGAGACAGATTTATACTGAAACAGACGTTCAACTAAATAAAACTTTGCAATGTTAGGTCCAAGTTATCATGTAGAGATATCGATACTGGTGGCTTATACTTACCTTGCAGCAAACAATCCTTAAATCCCGAATATTGCAAGTCTTCTCAAAACAGGAATAGATATGACACTAAGAATCAACGATATAGCACCAGACTTTACAGCTGAAACGACGCAAGGAGAGATCAGCTTCCATGAATGGCTCGGTGATAGCTGGGGAATTTTATTCTCTCACCCAAAAGATTTCACCCCGGTATGTACCACTGAATTAGGTTATGTGGCAGGTTTGGAGGCTGAATTTGAGAAACGAAATTGTAAAGTCATCGGCTTAAGCATTGATCCGGTTGATGACCATGATGAATGGGCAAAGGATATCGAAGAAACCCAGGGGAATGCCGTTAACTTTCCCATGATTGGAGATAAGGATTTGGCCGTAGCGAAAGCCTACAACATGTTTCCGACTGACATCACGGGTACTTCCGAAGGCCGTACAGCGGCCACAAATGCTACAGTCCGCTCAGTCTTTATTATTAATCCTGACAAAAAGATTAATTTGATGATGACCTACCCCATGACCACCGGACGTAACTTTGATGAAATCTTGCGCGTGCTGGATTCCATGCAACTCACTGCCAAACATCAGGTCGCTACACCTGTGAATTGGAAAAATGGGGAGGATGTGATTATCGTGCCTACCGTGTCAGACGAAGAAGCAGAGAAAAAATATCCTGAAGGATTTAAAAAAATAAAACCTTACTTGCGGACTGTCAAACAACCAAAATAAAATTATTATCTAGTTCTGCAATAAAATGACTTAACACGATAGATAAGAGGTAGTTAGTTTCCTTTCCTTTAACCCAAATTTATCGAACCGTCGAGCTCATGTTTAATATCCAGCTCGGGGAGTTCCAACGTCATTTTCACCGCCAAATTTTCAGACCCGGTGAGCGATCCGTCACTTATAGCATTTTGTACCGCACGTTCGATTTCCCGTTGCGAACTTATCCCAACCTTTTTTAGAAATTTCCTGATTTCCATATTCAATGTATCTTCATTCATGTTGACCTCCACCAATTCACTCGTTGATGACACAGAATTTTGTGCATTTCATTTGCCTGTTAAATAATATAACTTGTCTCTAATAATGAACAATTATAGTCGTGACTCACGAAGATTTAACCAGAAATGACTTTATTTTTAGCTGAGATTTTTTGATATTTCTTGATTTTATTGTTACAAACTAATTCTTAATCAGTTTCTGTAACTCTTTTGCCAGGCCCTGGCGTTCCGACTCATTTAAAAAACGTCCTATCTCGACCTGTCGCCCGTGAGACCTTATAAACAGGCGACTTGGATACCAATTATTCCAGGGGCGCTCCAATACTACCTGCGCCCATACTCTTTTTAATTCGTGGCATTGTTCCGGAGAATCATGGCCGGTTTCAATTCTAATATTATCCTCTGTTACACTAATAACTTCCTTCACGCCACCACGCCATGCGCTGATTCCATGGCATTGCTTTGTTTGGCATAACCACGAAGCCCTCTTTAGTCCTGCCGGAATCACCCAGACAAGTGATCACTCTGACTCTCCTGTAAGACGTTCGGTATATTGAATATCAATTACATCACCCTTTTAGCATCTGAGCAGCCTGCTCAGGTGTGACGGCATCGTAGGGTGTACTACGAGCGCGTGAATGTGCATGCATACGGAATTCAACAAAATCACCACTCTTGTCAAAATGCATAAACGGATTGCCCCCGACCTGATCTTCCATGGTTGCAGTCGATGTTACGGCATAGTTGTGTCCCGGATGTATTACTGTTGAACCAGATAAAGTTTCCTTCAGATGCCTTAAGGTATTAAACATCTCTTCCGGATCGCCTCCGGTAAGATCACAACGTCCGCAACCAAAAACAAACATGGTGTCACCCGTGATTAATTGATCATCAATTCGATAACAGACAGACCCTGGTGTATGACCTGGCGTGTGTAACACCTCAATTTCTGTTTCACCCAACTGAATGATGTCTCCACCATAATGCAAAGAAGGCTTGCTTAATTCTGCACCCCAGAATTCTGCCTCGGGCTGGGATAAATGTAATTCAGCATCATATTTATCAAGTACCGTTCCTACACCGTTAATATGATCATGATGACTGTGTGTTAATAAAATATCTGTAATAGTTACGCCATGTTTTTCAGCAAGTTCCAACATTTTTGGAACATCCCATGCAGGATCAGCAATCGCAGCGCGTTTAGACTCAGTATCCTCGATCAGATAAACAAAATTTTCCATCGGCCCCAGTTCGAGCGAATGAATTTTAAATTTTGACTGCGTGTTCAAAACAGAGAATTGATTATGCTATATCAAGTTTTCGTATTAACGGTCCGATTGTGGTTGCCTGTACAAACAGTGTAAACAACACCACGCCATAGGCGATAGATTGAATTGTATACCAATAATCCAGCGTAAGTGGCAATGATAGCGCCAGTGCCAATGTTACTGTGCCTCTGATACCTCCCCAAGCCAGGACTGTCTGTTGTTTCAGCGGTACAGCATCAATACCAGGAATAATCTGTAATATTGGGAAGGTTCCAAACACCATCATAATCCTGGCGATGACCACAGCAATGATACCGATCACTATGGCCAGCCATTGTTCTGTAAACATAGACAAGGTAATGGTAATGCCGGCCAATAGAAAGATTGTCGATTCAGCAATATGTCCTAACAAGCCCCAGAATTTTTCGGCAAAGTCATTGTGAATTTTTGCAGAAGATTCCCGTCGGCATCTTCCTACGGTCAGGCCTGCGGCAAGGACAGCCATTACCCCGGATAAATGTAGTAAATCTTCAGCAATCAGGAATGTTGCATAAGCACAGATGAGGCTGAGTAAGGGGAATAATGACCGGCCAGACACTTTTGTGAATAAAGTAATTATCAGGCCTGAAATCAAACCAACGACCAGACCACCAAAGAATACCGTTATAAAACGAAACAGGACCTCATTCATTGAATCTGCTGACTGTGCCCCTGTGGCAATTGCGATCAGCAAACTAAACATAACCACTGCGGTTGCATCATTAAATAGACTTTCACCTTCCAGCAACATACTTAATCGTTCAGGCGCATTGACACTTTTTAACAAGGAAAGTACAGCAGCAGGATCTGTCGCTGAAAGCAAGGCGCCCGTGATGAGGGCGGCCATCCATGGAAAACCAGTTGCATGATCAATTCCATGATAGACACCTGCTGCAATCACTAAAGCTGAAACCAGCATCAATGGCAATGCTAGTAAGCCTATAGGAACAATATTCTTCCACAGAAGTTTGATATCAATTTCCAAGGCTGCCTGAAATATAAGAATGGGCAAAATAAAATAAAAGATAATCGTGCCAAAATTATCCCAGCGTATGCCGGTATCTATCCCCAATTTTTTAACGACCAGTTCTGAACCAATGAAACCAATGATGACCAGGATAATACTGAAAGGCAGGTGAATCTTTTTTGCCAACGGTTCAATGAGCGCAGCCACAAGCAATAAGGCCATTAAAAACAGAGCGGTATGAGACGTTAACATTTCTCTGCGTCCTAAATGAAAAATGACCGACCCGATTTCAAAAAATAATTGAAAGTCAGATCGGTCATTTTGTAATTCACTACAGGCTGCTAAATATTTACCGTTTCTCTATTTAGCCCTGAATTTCTTTGCCAGCCAATAATCAACACTGACAAATTTACCACCGCCGGTAACGAACAGTGCCAGCAAAATAATAAAATAGGTTGCCGCCCATTCAATGCCGTTATTGGAAGCAATAATATTTCCATGTTCCGTCAACCAGTCGTAATTACCATGCTCTTTTAAAATATCTTTTGCGCTACTGAGCCTTTCAAGGGCTTCACCTGCATTGGCAGAGGCATATGGACTTGATAAATCATGTACTGCCTGCCAACCATGCTCTAAGTGCACAGTCACGACAGCAACGATCATTGTGAACATCAGTGGGATGGAAATCCAGCGTGTTGCCAGCCCCAAAGCCAGCAGAATGGCACCAAAATATTCAGTTCCCCACGCCATATAAGCCATCAGTGTTGGGAATGGTAAACCAAGTCCCCATTCGGTATTTCCAAACCACTGGATCACTGAATCGAGAGAACTGTCACTGTCAAATGGATTCCATTTGTTATTACTGGCCACCCAGAAAACAGGGACAATATATATTCTCAGTAGTAATGGTCCGATAAAATCAACGTATGATCGTATTTTATCAAAGATATCCTGCGCCTTATTGGCAATACATATGATCATGTCAGTCCCCTGCTCTTCTATAATTATTTTTAAATACCTGTGAGACTATTCGACATCCGAAGATGTCAGAGGTTCATATCAACCCGAGGACTAAAAATCATCAGAATGTTGATGGTGGTTCAATATCCGGGTGCAACTCATTGAGCGGGATTGAGAGCCCATTCTCGGTCACAACCCTTGCGTGAAAACGGCGCAATTTCCGTGGGGAGCTCACACCACAGGAATGGGCGATGGTGCCTACTTCATTCATCATATTCTGTGCGTAGTGCATGACACGAATTGTTTTGTCACGATAATTCAATCCACGTTGTAATTTTTTATCGTGAGTCGTTATACCTGTGGGACAGGTATTTTTATTACACTGCAAAGCCTGAATACATCCAAGCGCAAACATAAATCCTCTTGCCGATGTGACAAAGTCGGTGCCAACACACAATGCCCAGGCAACATCTGCTGGCGTAATTAATTTACCGGAAGATATAATTTTTATTCTATCTCTTAAGCCGTGTTCATTCAGCTTATCGATCACCAGGGGTAAACTTTCACGCAATGGCAAACCCATGTCATCGATTAGAGGCATGGGTGCTGCACCCGAACCGCCATCTGCACCATCAACAGTAATAAAATCTGGTGCACTCTCCACACCACGTTTTTTAATCTCATTAAACAAATCATCAATCATCCCGTATGCGCCAATTACGACCTTAAATCCGACTGGCTTGCCTGTGACCGTTCTGATGCGATCAATCATATCCAGTAAATCAGCAATACTGTTGATGTCCGTATGCCGGTTGGGACTAATAGAAGCGGCACCTTCGTCAATCCCTCTAATCTTTGCAATTTGTTTAGTCACTTTGCCACCTGGCAATATGCCACCCTTACCTGGTTTAGCACCCTGGCTCAGCTTGATCTCAAACATCTTTACCTGATCATGACTTGCCACTTCACGCAATTTATCATCTGACATTTCACCTGATTCATCCCTGACACCATACTTTGCAGTACCGATTTGAAAAACAATATCCGCACCACCTTGCAGATGAAATGGGGATAGACCACCCTCACCGGTATTCATCCAGCAACCCGCTCTTTTGGCACCGTGTGATAATGCTAATACCGCTGGTTTAGATATCGCGCCATAACTCATGCCAGAAATATTAAATAGTGATGACGTCGTATAAGGATTTTTTGCAAAAGGGCCAATCGTTAATGGTAAAGGTACAACGGTATCTTCTTCTAAAGTAGGAAATGGACAATTGACAAAAATTACTGTCCCCGAGGGCCTCAGGTCTCTTGTCGATCCAAAGGCAACAGTGTTATCGATATTTTTTGCTGCCCTGTAAGCCCATGACCGCTGCGCTCTGTTAAAGGGCAACTCTTCACGATCCATGGCAAAGAAATACTGACGGAAAAATTCCCCGATATGCTCGAAGAAATATCTAAAGTGACCAACGACAGGATAATTTCGTTTAATTGCAGATTTTGTCTGAGTAACATCAAAGATATAGACAATGATGATGGCAATAACAATGAGGCCTATAACAAGAATGAACAATGCAGCCATTAACTCCACTGAAAACAGCAAAAATTCCTGTGTTTTGTCTGACATTATCAGCTACCTCTCGTGGTTTCCTGATACCTGAACATTATAATTCTCTTGAGCGTAAAACTGTCATTTTTTCTATCTGCATATCTTCCATGGTGTAGGGAATTCCACCTACTCCCAGACCTGATTGCTTCAGGCCTGCAAATGGCATCCAGTCCACGCGGAATGCAGTATGTGTATTCACCATGACGGCAGAGGCATTAATCCGACTGGATACCCGCATCGCCTTGTCAATATCACGGGTAAAGACCGAGGCCTGAAATGAGAATGGCAATGTATTTGCCTGCTCAATGGCCACATCAATATCATCATAAGGATAAACACAGATCACAGGGCCAAATATTTCCATCTGGCTTACTTTAGATTCATTCGAAGGATTGTATAAAACAGTACATTCATAGCAGGAATCCGATAACCTTTTCCCACCACTAATTAATTCAGCACCTTCTTCAATGGCTTCATTTACCCAGGTTTCTACACGATCGGTTTCTACGTGTCTGATTAAAGGACCAATATCTGTTTCTGCCAGAACCGGATCACCAACTGTATAACTCTCACCAAGCTTTGCAATGTCCTGTGCAAGCTTTTTTGCAATTGAGGCATGTGCAAATATTCGCTGTACCGAAACACATACCTGGCCCGCGTGATAAAAGCCACCTTTTGCCAGTAAAGGTAATGCATCATCAATATCGGCATCTTCTGTAACAATTACCGGTGCTGCGCCACCATGTTCCAGAGCACAACGTGTTCCCGGGGAAAGTTTTGAACGCAACATCCAGCCAACTTTGCCACTGCCAATAAAACTGAAGAAATCAACGCGATCATCAGTCACCAGTTGTGTTGCAACATCCAGATCAGAAACAACGAATGTCTGACACCATTCATCTAGTAAACCTGCTTCTCGTAATATTTCAACAAATCGAAAACAGGAGAGTGGCGTATCTTCGGCAGGTTTAACGATGACAGGACAGCCAGTAGCAATCGCTGGTGCGACCTGATGCACGATTAAATTCAGAGGATGATTGAAGGCACTGACTGCAACCACCACACCTATAGGTTCCTTGCGAGTAAAAGCCAGGTGTCCAGATGATGCTGCATTCAGACCCATTGGAATTTCACGTCCTGAATCTGTACGTAATGTCTCGATACACAGCCTCACACCATCAATAGCACGTGCAACTTCTACATTTGAATCAATGAGTGGTTTGCCCCCCTCACGCGCGGCTTCTATCGCAAGCTCTTCTCGTCTTTCTTCCATCAAAGAGATGGTTTTATCGAGTATCTGAATCCTGTGTTCGGCTGGCAACCAGGAATCACGATCTTTATAAAGTGCTGTTGCTGTTGTTAATGCCTGCTCAACAACACTTGCATCGGCTGTATCAACCGTGGCAATTAAAGTCTGGTCATAAGGCGCATACACTTCAAGCAAACCATCTTTTGAATTTGCTCCGGGAACCATGATTGAATAATGATCAGTCATATCAATCTTGCTATTTCATAGCAGCTAAATCGGACACACCAGCTCTCCAAGTTTTTCTGTGAGCTTCATGTTTTCACTGTAATCAACCGGACAATCAATGATCACAACCGTTTTATCGGCGATGGCTTTTTTGAGGGTAGGTAGTAAATCTCCCGCGCTTTCAACTCGGTAACCTTTGGCACCAAAACTCTCGGCATATTTAACAAAATCAGGGTTGTTAAAAGAGATATTGGAGGGTCTACCGAAATTTCTGAGTTGATGCCACTTAATCAAGCCATACTCAGAATCCGTCCAGATCAAAATGACAAATGCCAGTCCATGTCGCAGTGCTGTTTCTATTTCCTGTGAATTCATCATAAAACCTGCATCCCCTGTTACCGCAACTATTGTCCGTTCCGGAAACACAAACTTGGCAGCCAGAGCGCCCGGCACAGCAATTCCCATTGATGCAAAACCATTCGAAATGATGCAGGTATTGGAGACTTCTTCCTGATACATTCTGGCCATCCACATCTTATGCGCACCCACATCACTGATCACAACATCTTCAGGGTTTAATGCCTGACGCAGATCCCATAATATTTTCTGTGGTTTAATGGGAAAACCACTGTCATCAGCATGAGCAGCCATTTCATCAACGATGGTTTGTCTTAGATTTGCCGCCAGGTATTCATCTTTGGCATCAGCTCTTTCAGCGATGCCATTCAGTGCCTGACCTATATCTCCTATGACACCAACTTCAACAATATAGTGTTCGTCAACTTCGGCTGGCAATGCGTTAACATGAATAATTTTGATGTCTTTATCTTTATGCCAGAGATGCGGATGATATTCGACGATGTCATAGCCCACACAAATCACAACATCCGCGCGACTAAATCCACAGGAAATATAATCACTGGCCTGAAGACCTACTGCGCCCAATGACAGGTCATGTGAAAAAGGAATGGCGCCTTTGGCCATAAATGTCGTGGCAACAGGAATATTTAATTTTTCTGCAAAGCTTACCAGTTGTTCTTCTGCATCGGCACGAATCACACCGTTGCCGGCCATGACCATCGGGAAACGAGCATTGGAGATGACCTTTGCTGCTTCATCCATCATAGATTCAGGTGGTGTCGGTGTAACGGGACTCTGAACTAGCAATGGTTCTTTATCTTCAACATCTTCACCGGCGATGTTTTCTGGAAAATCAATAAAACTACAACCCGGCTTTTCTGTCTGCGCAACCTTAAAGGCCTTACGCACAATTTCGGGGATGATCTCGCCTTCTCGAATTTGTGTACTGTATTTTGAAATCGGATCAAATAAATTGACCAGGTCAAGGATCTGATGACTTTCTTTGTGTAATCTTTTTGTTGATCCCTGACCGGCAATGGCAACGATAGGTGCCAGATCCATGTTAGCGTCGGCAACACCTGTAATTAGATTGGTTGCACCTGGTCCTAATGTTGCGAGGCAAACACCCGCTCGACCTGTAAGACGTCCATAAACATCAGCCATAAAAGCAGCACCTTGTTCATGACGCGTGGTAACAAACTGAATTTTACTATCCAGCAAGGCATCCATGACATCGATGTTTTCTTCGCCGGGTATGCCGTAGATACGTTCGACTTCTTCATTCTCCAGGCACTTTACGAATAGTTCTGCTGCTTTCATGGATGACTCCCTTAAAAGTTAATCGAACTTCCAGGTACGGCAACTCCTGACAGCCATTGTTAATGGTCGTTAAAATTAAATCAATGATTTTTATTTTTTGTTCTTTAAGATTAAGAAACTATGTTCTAACGCCAAGGAGAATATCCTTGCTATGCATATCCCGCATAATCTCCTGGCCACCATTGATAACGACCTGTGGATCAGAATGATCAAGTTCCTCGGCAATCCCTTCTAATAACTGTAAACCAGTTTTATCATTATTACTCTGGATACATTCAATCAACCGCGCGGAAACCGGATTTAACTCGAGAAATCCGACTTCATCATCCTTGCGTCGGTAGACCAGTAAATAAGTCGGTAACTCAGGAGGCGCATCCGGTAAATTGTCAGGGCTGATTTGATGCACCGGGTATTGATAGGTTTGTGGCATGACAATAGGATTCAGTACCGGAATACCTGTTAATAAATCGCCGTCAACATCAATACCATCTAACTCAATTTCTCTGGTATCCAGAGAAATAGCTATTTCTGCCCATTCGTAGGTCGCCAACTCCAGCATAAAAGCCGGATCTTGCGGATGTCCATCACGCTCAGTCTTAAGATACTGTATAAATTCCAGCGGCATTCTTGGAAACAAGGGTGTATGTGCCTGATGATGACAGACATAATCGCGCAACATCTCATGCCATTGTTCATCCGGTATAATCTTGCGCAACACTGGAAAGCTGTTAGCAATAAATCCTTCTATGTTGTTATAGACCAGTTCTCGATAGACGCCGATACGTCTGTCCTCTATGCCTTCTGGTGCGGGATTATTTTCAGGATCGCGCATATGCCGGGTAAAGGCATATTGCACTTTCTTAAAATCCTCAGCGTTGTTGCTGTTTGATGTTGTCGTCATCTGCCTGATGCTTCTGTTGATAGTAACGAATGCTATCGACTTCCTTCAATAAGGTTTCCATAGGAGGAATATTAAAATCTCTTTCCAGTAAAGTCGGGAACACACCAAAGTGTTCATAAGCGACATCTAATAATTTCCAGACCGGATCAAGAACATCCGCACCATGGGTATCGACTCTTAAATCTTCAGCTTCAACATAGTGACCGGCAATATGTGCATAGGAGATTCGATCGCCTGGCAATGCTTTAAGAAATTTCTCTGCATCGTATTTATGATTAATGCTGTTGACATAAATATTATTGATATCAATATGGAACAGGCAATCGGCCTCTTCCAGTACCGCATTAATAAAATCTATCTCCTCCATTTCCTTTCCCATTTCAGCATAATAAGAAGCATTTTCCATCGCCATCTTTTGACCAATAATATCCTGTACGCGCTGAATTCTTTCAGCCACGTAATGCACAGCTTCTTCGGTAAAGGGGATTGGCATCAGGTCGTAGAGATGACCATCATCTGCACAATAGCTCAGGTGTTCGCTATAAACACGTATGTTATGCGTTTCAAGAAATTGCTTAACACGTTTTACAAATGGCTCATCCAGAGGTGCCGGACCGCCGATATTGAGAGATAATCCATGACAGACCATCGGTATTTGTTCTGAGATTTTCCGGAATTGGCGTCCTAGACGGCCACCTACATCGATCCAGTTCTCCGGTGCAACTTCCATAAAATCTATTTGGGAGGGAATGTCATCTGCAAGCGAGCCAATGAAGGCTCGCCGCAGACCTAATCCTGCACCCTGTACAGGATATGTTTCAGACATGTGATGAAGTCTCTGGATTATTTCTTATCGCCGCACTTACCTTCGCCACATTTACCTTCTTCTTTCTTTTTATTTTCGCCGCATTTACCTTCACCACATTTGCCTTCGGCTTTCTTGTCACCACAAGATCCTTCAGCTTTCTTATCGCCACATGAGCCTTCACCTTTCTTGTCGCCACATGAACCTTCGCCTTTCTTATCGCCACAATTACCTTCAGCAACCATATAACCGGCGCCATGATCCGTCATGGTAAAAGGGTTCGCTGCTGCTTGTGTGATTGGGCTAGCCATTAATGAAACGGCAAAGGTTGCGCCCATAACTGCAGCAATTGGTGTTAATTTTCTTTCTTTAGACATTTGAGGAGTCCTCTCAAGTTGTTAACAAAATTTCCCGAACATCAAAACAATCGGGTTCCATAAAAATAGATATACAAATGTTATCTTGCTCTTCCCAAAATGGTTCCCGTCGACTATCTTCGGCGAAAATCCTGTTCAATCCAGAGCCTAAACTCATGGACTGGGGCATATAGGAGAAGTTCCCGTCCCTCAGCGAAAAAATCGAATCAAGCCCTTATTTTCAACGACCTAATTAGAATTTCTCTAATTATCTTTTCCCTAGTTATCTTTTCCTTGAGGACGCATATGTGGAAATAAAATAACGTCTTTAATCGTGGGGGAATCAGTCAAAAACATGACCAGTCGGTCTATACCGATGCCCTCGCCTGCCGTTGGCGGCATGCCATATTCCAGTGCAGTAATGTAATCTTCATCAAAATGCATGGCTTCGGCATCACCGGCCTCTTTGTCTTGCATCTGCTTTTTGAAGCGTTCTGCCTGATCATCCGGGTCATTTAATTCTGAAAAACCATTGGCGATCTCTCTTCCGCCAATAAAAAACTCAAATCGATCAGTAACAAATGGATCATCATCATTCATACGGGCTAAAGGTGAAACTTCAGTGGGATAGGCGGTAATAAATATTGGAGCCATTAAACGCGACTCCACTGTCTTCTCAAATATTTCTATCTGTACCTTGCCAAGGCCATAACTCTCTTCTAGATGTATGCCCAGTTTTTCAGCTATTGCGCTGGCAGATTCCAGAGATTCCAGGTCAGCCGCATTAATATCAGGATTAAATTGCAGGATTGATTCCTTCACCGTCATCCTTGAGAATGGTTGTCCAAGATCATATTCAGTTTCCTGATAAGTGATTGTGGTACCGCCTGTTACTTCTGTCACCAATTTCCGCATCAAATCTTCTGTGAGATCCATCAGATCTTCATAATCCGCATATGCCTGATAAAACTCGAGCATGGTGAATTCAGGATTATGTCTGGGTGATAATCCTTCGTTACGAAAACTACGGTTAATCTCAAAGACTCTTTCAATACCACCGACAACCAGACGCTTCAGATATAACTCTGGAGCAATGCGTAAAAACAAATCCATATCCAGGGTATTGTGATACGTGTTAAATGGTCTTGCTGCTGCACCGCCCGGGATCAAGTGCATCATCGGTGTTTCAACTTCGATGAAGCCATCGTCCTTTAAATAATTTCTGATAAAATCAACAACGCTTGAACGTATAGCAAACGTTCTACGTGTATCTTCATTCATAATCAGGTCGACATAACGTTGTCGATATTTGGTTTCCTGATCTGTCAGGCCATGAAACTTTTCAGGCAGCGGCCGTAATGATTTGGTCAGTAAACGAATATTATCAACATGGACACTCAGTTCACCTTTATTGGTTTTCATCAATTGGCCTTCTGCGCCAATAATATCTCCCAGATCCCACTGTTTAAATTCAGCATAAAGACCTTCAGGCAGATCGTCCCGCCTTACATAAAGCTGAATCTTGCCTGACATATCCTGTATATGAGCAAACGAAGCCTTGCCCATTACCCGGCGAGTCATCATTCGACCGGCAACATTGACGCGTATGCCGAGAGACTCCAGAGTTTCTTTGTCAGATTCAGCATGTGTCTTATGCAGCTCATCTGCCAGTGAATCGCGGCGGAAATCATTCGGATAGGCCTGACCATTTTTGCGTAGAGCCTCCAACTGCTCACGGCGCTGGACGATTAGTTTATTCTCGTCGGGCTTGTTTTTTTCTGGTTTATTATCTTTGTTGTCAGACATATCTGTTATTTAATGTGTAAAAATGATAAGGAAGTGTAACAGTTTACAGGGGAATTATTCTATCAGCAGGCTTACAGTCCGCTCTTCAAACTGGCTTCAATAAACTTGTCCAAATCTCCATCAAGTACCGCTTGCGTGTTCCCAGTTTCAACCCCTGTACGTAAATCCTTGATCCGAGATTGATCCAGTACATAAGAACGAATCTGACTGCCCCAGCCAATATCAGATTTCGAATCTTCCAGTGCCTGTTTATCAGAGTTTCTTTTTTGCATTTCCATTTCATAAAGTTTGGCACGTAATAACTTCATAGCCTGGTCCCGGTTCTTGTGTTGTGAACGGTCATTCTGACATTGAACTACGGCACCCGTTGGTAAATGCGTCAGCCGCACTGCAGAATCAGTCTTGTTCACATGCTGCCCACCCGCACCGCTGGCGCGGTAGGTATCTACACGTAGATCAGCAGGATTGATTTCTATATCAATATTGTCATCTATCTCAGGTGAGACGAAAACAGAGGCAAATGAAGTATGTCGGCGATTACCGGAATCAAAGGGTGATTTCCTGACCAGGCGATGCACACCGGTCTCTGTACGTAACCAACCGAATGCATAATCTCCTTCATATTTGATGGTCGCACTTTTAATGCCTGCCACATCACCAGGAGAAACCTCTATCAACTCAGTCTTGAATCCATGTTGCTCACCCCAACGCACATACATGCGTAATAACATATCAGCCCAGTCCTGCGCTTCTGTACCACCCGAACCCGATTGAATATCCAGAA
>JAKZTI010000072.1:0-25585 GCA_047517145.1 Gammaproteobacteria bacterium | reverse complement strand
GGCTTGATCAGGGCTATCAAATATCCATTTTTCCATACGCATAAAATTACGTAATTTTTCTGTATCGTCCAGAATACTAACCAGATCAACATACTTCTGCCCCATTAACTGAAAAGGTTTCATAGACAGATAAGCCGAATTCATATCATCACCCGGAATATTACCTTCGGTATCGACAAGCAGATCAATATCAACGTGACGTACCATCTTGCTCAAAAGGTCGTTCTCGGTATGAAAATCAACCGGTGTGACGGTGGTAATAATATTTTTGATCTTTTCCTGATGTAACGCGGTGTAACAAAGACTAAATGACCCACCCTGACAAATACCCAGGATATTGATTTTATCAATGCCATGTTTCTCACGTATTACATCAACACAGTTATTGATATAACCATTGATGTAATCTTCCAGTGTTAAATAACCATCACCAGCATCTGGATAACCCCAGTCAACCAGATAAACATCTACACCTGCATTCAGCAGACCCTGAACCATTGAGCGACCTTCCTGTAGATCAGCCATATATGGGCGATTCACCAGTGCGTAGACAATCAATAGTGGGATAGGGTTTTGTTTCTCAACACGAGGTTTGTAATGATACAGAACCATCTTGTCTTCTTTATAGACGGCATCCTTAGGTGATATGCCATCTTCAAGTTCGCCAATCTTGCTTAAGGTATTCAGGCCTTGCGCAAGCTTGCCGTTAAAATCAGATATCTCCTGAACAATTTCATCAGGTCTCATTTGAAAAGGAATCACGTTTTATGCTCCTGTATACGTAAATGTCGATACTTTAAATATCGATGACGATTGTTTTGTTAGTGGTAGATTTTTTAGTTGTTTTCTTTTTTGTTTTCTTAGCAACTTTTTTTGTTACTTTCTTTTTAGCTTTTTTTCTGGAAGTAGTTGAACGAGCTGGAGTAGTAATTGATTTCTTCCCTTCTATTAATTGGTGTAAGTCCTTAAGCTCATTTTCCAGCGCTGTAATCTTTGCAGCAGATTTCGACTGACCTCGCTTCATTTCCTGAACACGTTTTAAAACAGTATTCATTCCCTGACGAGTAGGCATATTCAATTTCGCCAGAAGCTTATCCATCGCTTTGCCTTGATGTTGTTTCACAGCAAGCAGGGCATTTGTCAGGCGACCATAAAGCTCCGAATATTCATCTGTATAGACAAGTTCAGCATAGGCCTTTTCATTACAATCAACCCACAGATCATAGATCTCACGTAAACTATTGATTTCCTCTCCCTGCTCCGCCATTTCCAGAATTCTGAGACGCATAGCTTCCAGGGCCTCAACACCAACTCTGCTCATCTCAGTTTGGTATTCACCAGAAACTTGTTGATATTCACTTAACAGTTTGATGCCTTTCTGCATCTGTGCCTGTGCCTCGCGATCAGGACCAACACCAGGCACTGATAATAATTTGTCGATAGAGGATGTCATTTCAGCTATTTTGAATTGTTCGCCATCAAACCCACTCATCATAAAAGGTGAGTTTGTAAATGCACCCTGTATACCTGCATTACCACCTTCGAACATGGACTTCATTGATTCGAAATTATCATTCAACACTTTTTGCCAGTCTTCAGACTGTTTACTGACTTCACTCATTCCTTCGAGAATTTTACTGAACTGCTCTCCCATAAAATAAAAAGCCTGTCCCTGCTGCATCATCTTGCTGTAAAAATCATGATTCTGACCTGATAAAGAAGGGGATACTGATTTCCACCAGCTATTCATCGCTTCAGCCATTGGCGGAATTCCAGAAGATGAATTCGGCATAAACTGCTGAAAAGATGACCAGGCATCCATATACTGATTTTGATTTTGGAACCAGTCCGGTTGATTGTTCATCCAGTCCTTATTCATCCAATCTATATTCCAGAAAGGAAATTGCATTTTGTCGTTCATAATCTAGTGTCCTGAAAATATTTTTGCTCGCCCTGGGCGGACTTTCGTAGCTTCAACTACAAGCTAAAATCGTATATCACCACATGCTATCATGCAAAATGTTGCGCTGCATAATTCATTCTCTTTACCGTGTCTCTCAGAAATATCCATGCCATCAAAAGCAAAAACCCACATCTCTGACAAACAGAAATGTGGGCTTTTACAAAGAGAGTAAAAACTATCTCTACGCCTGATTATGCAGATTTCTTGGCTGCAGATTTGGCTGCTGTTGCTTTAGCCTTGGTCGGCTTTTTTACTGGCGCTGCTCTAGAAGCGATTGTTTTCTCAAACAAGCTTCTGGCTTCATCTCGTGATTGTGTAAGAATTTCAACAGTCTGATTTGTGAAACCAATCATTTTTTCATTGTAATCACTTACAAATTCAGCACTGCTTGCAAAAATATCATTTGCATCTGTTTTACTATTCAAACACTTAGCCTGCTCAATGCCAGATTCCATGCTCATGCTGATGAAATCAAACTGTAAATCAGTGATTTTACGAAATGCGGTGGAGTTGATATCACCCAGACTCTTCATTGTTTCGCATGATTTAGATGTCGCTGCTGTTAACTGTTCAATAACTTGGTTTTCCATTATTTCATATCCTCTATTTTGTGCATTGCAATATATTGCGCTGCAACATATCTCTTTATGAAGGATTTGTCAAATCAATTTAGGTAAATTTACTGAACTATCAGGATAACTAGACAATGTAGGCTTCTCCTTGTTTAAAAAATCAGATCTTATCCAAATTAGTGAGTATGTTCAGGTGGGGAAAGAATAATCGATCTGCTTAAAACAGCATCTTATCCGGGCTATTTTCGTACCTCTCCTGTGATGCCATTATTTCATCTTTTGCTGCCTGGACATCGCGCCAACCCTCAAGCTTGACCCATTTTTCCGGTTCCAGGTCTTTATAGTGCTCAAAAAAATGCGTGATTTGATTCAGTAACGCAGGTTGTACATCTTCATAAGAATTAATTGCGGTATGAAATTTGGATACACTGTCCAATGGAACTACCATCACCTTACCGTCACTCCCGGCTTCATCAGTCATATCCAGTAAGCCAATCGGACGGCAACGTATAACAGAGCCATGAATTAAAGGCATCGGTGTGGCAACAATAATATCCACAGCATCACCATCTTCTGCCAACGTTCTTGGTATATATCCGTAGTTACAGGGATAACGCATCGAGGTATTCAAAAAACGATCCACGAACATGGCGCCCGTGTCCTTGTCCAGTTCATATTTAACAGGCTCGCCGTTCAAGGGAATTTCAATAATGACATTGACCTCTTCTGGCGGGTTTCTTCCAGCATCTACTCTGTCCAGGTTCATAATCTTTTCCTGCTCATTTATTTATCTGACTGCTGCAACTTTATTTATTCAAGCGATTTTCAATCAGATCATCGACCACGGAAGGATCCGCCAAAGTACTGGTGTCTCCAAGTGCTTCTAGCTCATTTTCTGCAACTTTACGTAATATCCTGCGCATGATTTTGCCTGAACGGGTCTTGGGTAAGCCAGGCGCCCATTGCAATAAATCGGGAGAGGCAATTGGACCTATCTCCTTTCTAACATGTTGAACTAATTCTTTTCGTAGATCATCGCTGGCATCGACCCCTGACATCAACGTCACATAGGCATAAATACCCTGTCCTTTAATATCATGCGGGTAACCGACGACAGCAGCCTCTGCAACAGCATTATGCAGTACCAATGCACTTTCAACTTCTGCTGTGCCCATACGATGTCCAGAGACATTAATTACATCGTCTACTCGACCCGTGATCCAGTAATAACCATCTTCGTCGCGCCTTGCTCCGTCACCGGTGAAATAATTACCTGGATACATCTTGAAATAGGTTTCGATAAATCGATCATGATCACCAAAGATTGTACGCATTTGACCGGGCCATGAACGTTTAATAATTAAATTACCTGAACAAGCTCCTTCCAGTTCAACTCCCTGTTCGTCAACAATCGCGGGTTCAACACCAAAAAATGGACGTGACGCTGACCCCGGTTTTAGATCAGTCGCGCCGGGTAATGGTGTGATCATGTGTCCACCTGTTTCAGTTTGCCACCAGGTATCCATAATCGGACATTGCTCATTACCAACGATATGGTAATACCACTCCCAGGCCTCAGGATTAATCGGTTCGCCCACCGAACCCAGGATCCGCAAGCTGGAACGATCGGTGTTTTCTAAAAATTCATCACCCTGTCCCATCAACATGCGGATCGCAGTTGGGGCAGTATAAAATGAGTTCACTTTCCATTTGTCAACAATTTGCCAGAAACGACTAGCATCAGGATAGTTCGGAACGCCTTCAAACATCAGGGTCGTAGCACCATTGGCGAGTGGGCCATAAACAATATAAGAGTGACCGGTTACCCAACCAACATCAGCAGTACACCAATAGACTTCACCTTCCTGATAATCGAACACATATTTATGTGTCATTGCGGCATACAATAAATAACCACCTGTTGTATGCAATACACCCTTGGGCTTACCCGTTGAACCTGATGTGTAGAGGATAAACAAGGGATCTTCTGCATCCATCTCTTCAGGTGGGCAATCTGGTGACGCTGCTTCTACTGCCTCGTGATACCAGACATCCCTATCATCATTCCAGTCAATATCGCCACCGGTACGTTTTACCACGATACAGGTATTCACATTGGGACAATCAGCCAGGCCTTTATCAGCACTTGCCTTTAATGGAATTTGCTTCTTGCCTCGTAAGCTGTAGTCACTGGTAACCACAACCTTACAATCCGAATCACTCACACGATCCCGAAGCGCCTCAGATGAGAACCCACCAAAGACAATTGAATGAATCGCACCGATTCGAGTACAGGCTAACATTGCCACGGCCGCTTCAGGGATCATAGGCATATACAAACAAACCCGATCCCCTTTTTGCACACCGCGTGATTTTAAAACATTAGAAAAACGGCAAACCTCTTCATGTAATTCCTTATAGGTGATCTGCCGATCTTCTTCAGGATCATCACCCTCCCAGATGATTGCAACCTGATCACCGCGTGTTTCTAGATGTCTATCCAGGCAATTATAAGAAACATTTAGTCTGGCCCCTTCAAACCATTTAAAATTGACCTCATCCTCATACCCTCCTGATTGAACCTTGTCCCAGGGCTTAAACCAACTGACAAAAGCCTCAGCCTGCTCTGCCCAAAATTCATCAGGATGATCAATTGATTGTTGATACATCTCCTGATATTGCTCATTGTTGATATGGGCATTCTTTTTGATCGCTTCAGGAACCTGATAGGTTTTAATTTCAGACATCGCTATTTTTCCCTTCAATTAATTCAACTTGTTACCCCCAGCTGTTACCCAGGGCCCCCTAAAATAGACTTAAATCAGGAGAGATCCGTAACAATAATCCATTAACAGCATTTTCTCAAAGAGAGATTAGCTAGTTTTGGAGATAGCCATAACTAATTATGATTTGTCTTCCAATAATGTTGTTTTTTGCAACAGATAGTCGCGGCCTGTCCCACTACAAGAATAAATACACAGCGGTTTAAATATTCCGAAAGGAACAGGTATTAAATACTTTTTTGAGTAATTTTGTTGTGTTTGCGGCGGGATTTCCCCTGATTAATTTTTCATATTCTTTTCAGGGCCAATATCATCTCTGTGAATAATGACCTTCGATATATTCGTCCACGATAACTCGAAATTCCTCAGCAATATTATCGCCTCTAAGCGTCATTGCTTTCTTGCCATCGATAAACACGGGCGCAGTGGGTGTCCCACCAGTTCCTGGCAAACTAATACCAATATCCGCATGTTTGCTTTCGCCAGGGCCGTTCACCACGCAACCCATCACGGCCAGGTTCATCTCTTCAACGCCAATATATTTTTCACGCCAAATCGGCATCTGACTACGGACATAAGCTTGTATTGAATTCGCCAATTCCTGAAACACCGTACTGGTGGTCCTGCCACACCCCGGGCAAGCTGTGACCAGTGGCGTAAATGATCGCAATCCCATAGTTTGCAACATTTCCTGAGCCACAATGACCTCGTTGGTTCTATCTCCATCAGGCTCAGGTGTTAAGGACACGCGAATCGTATCTCCAATACCTTCCTGTAGCAGTATTGCCATTCCCGCCGTTGATGCAACAATTCCCTTTGAGCCCATGCCTGCTTCTGTGAGTCCTAGATGAATCGCATAATCACAACGCGCAGCAAGGTCTCGATAAACAGAAATCAGTTTCTGTACGCCACTGACTTTACATGAAAGGACAATTTGATCCCGAGCTAAACCAATCTCTTCAGCTCTTTCCGCACTGTTCAATGCAGAAACGATCAAGGCCTCTTTCATCACATCATCCGCATCATGCGGATCAGCCAGGCTGGCATTATCATCCATCATTTGCGTTAATAATTGTTGATCGAGACTGCCCCAGTTCACACCAATACGGATTGGCTTGTTATATTGAATCGCCTTTTCGATCATCACAGCAAACTGATTCTCTTTTTTCCTGCCAAAGCCAACATTGCCTGGATTAATTCGATACTTGGCCAGGGCTTCTGCACAATCGGGATATTTTTCCAGCAAGGTATGACCGTTATAGTGAAAATCACCGACCAAAGGAACATGACATCCCATGGCATCCAGTTTCTCTCTAATCGAAGCAACCTGACTGGCCGACTTTTCAGTATCCACTGTGATACGGACAAGTTCCGAACCCGCAGCCGCGAGTTGTTGTACCTGTTTTGCCGTTGACTCAGCATCTGCAGTATCTGTATTCGTCATCGACTGGACAACCACAGGTGCGCCGCCACCGATCATCACTGATCCAACTTTGACACCGACACTCTTTCTTCTATTAATTAAAACACTATCTGCTGACATTCATATATCCTGCTTCATTTTACACTGCTTAAGGAGTCTAACGGCAGGTGGAGCAGTGTCAAGAGAGGGTCGCTACATGCCAGACGACTCCTATGAAACAATAAAATTGTCTTATACTCTTTTCTCAGAGAAACAAGCTTTTTAGCTCAGGTTCTGGAAAGATTTACTCGTAAAAACTAGTTTTTCAAGCGTGTTTCACGTGCGATACTAGGCTGAACATGAATAAAAAAAATAAATATACCTACGAGGATCTGATTACATCAAGTAAAGGCGAGTTATTTGGAGAGGGGAATGCGCAATTGCCCGCACGTCCGATGCTCATGTTTGATCGAATCACTTCTATTAGTGATGAAGGTGGAGATTATGATAAAGGATTAATAGTTGCTGAGATGGACATTAAACCCGATCTCTGGTTTTTTGACTGCCACTTCTACGGTGACCCTGTGATGCCTGGTTGTCTAGGCCTGGATGCAATGTGGCAATTGCTTGGATTTTATATGGGTTGGACAGGTGCGCCCGGAAGAGGTAGAGCCCTTGGGGCAGGTGAAGTAAAATTTACCGGTCAGGTATTACCTGAGGCACGCCTGATCACATACCATATTAATATTAAACGGCTCATCCTCAGAAAACTGGTGATGGGTGTCGCAGATGGAACAATGTCCATTGATGGTAAGGAAATTTATGCCGCCAAGGATCTGCGTGTTGGCTTATTTGAATCAATAGAAGGTTTTTAACAGTTTTTATTTTTAATCGAGGAATTTTATGAAGCGTGTTGTAATCACTGGCCTTGGAATTGTCTCTAGTATTGGTAATAACAGGGCAGAAGTCACCGAGTCACTAAAAACCGGTAAGTCCGGGATTGAATTCTGTGAAAAATATGCGGAGCTTGGATTTCGTTCTCATGTACATGGACCAATTCGTCTCAATCTTGAAGAATTAATTAATAGAAAACTTAAACGATTCATGGGTGATGCAGCAGCCTTTGCCTATCTGGCCATGAAGGAAGCCATAGAAGTCTCAGGTCTCACTGAAGATGAAATCTCAAACCCAAGAGTTGGCTTAATTTCTGGTTCGGGGGGCGGCTCAAATCAAAATCTGGTTGAGTCAGCCGATCTAATGCGATCAAGAGGCGCGCGAAAGGTGGGGCCTACAATGGTGCCTCGAATTATGGCAAGTACCACCAGTGCCTGTCTGTCTGTAGCCTATAAAATCAAAGGTGTTAACTATTCCATTAGTTCTGCATGTGCCACCAGTGCACATTGTATTGGTAATGCCTACGAAATAATTCAATCCGGGAAACAGGATATTATTTTTGCTGGTGGCGCTGATGAGGTGCACTGGACCAGTACACTTCTGTTCGACAGCATGGGCGCACTTTCCTCAACCTACAATGACACGCCAGAAGTCGCATCAAGGCCTTACGATGCAAATCGTGATGGTTTTGTTATCTCCGGTGGTGGTGGCATCGTTGTCATGGAAGAACTGGAACATGCGTTACAGAGAAATGCACATATCTATGCTGAAGTCGTAGGTTATGGCGCTACTTCTGATGGAGCAGACATGGTCAAACCTTCTGGTGAAGGGGCCATCCGTTGTATGCAGCAGGCAACTTCGACTGTCGATACGCCCATTGATTACATCAATACCCACGCCACCAGCACCCCCGCTGGAGATATTGCCGAACTTAATGCCATCAAGGAATTATTTGGTGACGATGCACCCAGAATCAGTGGAACTAAATCCTTAACAGGGCACGGGCTTGGTGCAGCAGGTGCCAATGAAGCCATCTATTCATTACTTATGATGGATGATGATTTTATTGCTGCCTCTGCAAATATCACTGAACTGGATGAAGGTGCTGCTGGAATGAAAATTGTCACTCAGAGAGAAGACAATGCTGGCCTTAATACTATTATGTCCAATAGCTTTGGTTTTGGTGGGACTAATGCAACGTTAGTATTCAAACGTCCTGATTAGTAACAGGCAATTGAACTAGTCTCACAACAACATGGAAACTGCACAGCTTCTGAAAATACTCCTTAGCTGGGCAGTGACCCTGAGCAGTTATTCAGCGCCTGAACAACTTCCCACCGTCGAATACAAATCTGAAGGTTATTTCCATGAACATGCCTGTGGTGGCAGACCATGCAGTATCCTCGCCTGGTATGATAATAATGGCGCGATATTCCTGGATAAGCGACTACAACAACAGACAGATGTAATGACAAGAAGTATGTTGGTGCACGAGATGGTTCATTACCTGCAAGACCTCAGTGGCAGGTACGACAACAGTAGTTGTGAGGATCATGCGAAACGAGAACGAGAAGCCTATGCCATTCAAAGAGAGTATGGCATCAGGGCCAGTGGTTCTGTACTTTTCATTCGAATGGTCATCCCGCCTTGTCCGCAGGCCTGACAATTCAAAAAAGATTATTCCCTGAGAGGATGAAAACTTGAATAGTCATATCCTCATTTCATTGGCCGGAATCGGTGTATTAGGAATCGCTTGTCAATGGCTGGCGTGGTGGGCCCGTCTACCCGCAATATTGTTCCTGCTGCTGTGTGGCATGATCGTTGGGCCAGTCACCGGCTTGCTAAAACCTGATGATCTGTTTGGAGAACTATTATTTCCCATGGTTTCCCTTTCGGTCGCTGTCATTCTTTTTGAAGGTAGCCTGACACTCAAACTCGATGAAATAAGAGGCCTTGCATCTGTTGTTCGTAATCTGATTACAGTCGGTGCATTAATCACCTGGTTGATTACTGCCGTCGCGACACATATTTTGATTGGCTTTCCCTACGAATTATCGTTTTTATTCGGCGCTGTCGTCGTGGTCACCGGTCCCACCGTCATCATGCCAATACTTCGTACCGTCAGACCTAATGCCAAGATCGCAAATATACTTCGTTGGGAAGGGATTGTGATTGATCCTCTCGGTGCATTACTGGCCGTTCTTGTATTTGATTTCATCATTTCCAGGCAGGCAGGAAATGCACTGGAAATTATTTCACTGGTGTTCGGACGTATCGTACTTGTTGGTGCAATGTCTGGCGCACTCGCTGCATATCTGCTTGGAGTGATACTGCGCCGACATCTAATTCCGGAGTATCTACGTAATGTCCTTTCTCTAACGCTTGTGTTTGCGGTTTATGCTGGCGCAGATTATCTGGCACACGAATCTGGCTTACTTGCTGTCACTGTAATGGGTATGGTGCTGGCAAATCTGAAAGATACGGATATCGATGATATTCTTGATTTCAAAGAAAGCTTGAGTGTTTTACTGATTTCAGGCTTGTTTATCATTCTCGCGGCGCGTGTTGAATTTTATCAATTCAAGGAAATCGGCTGGCATGCCCTGGGCGTACTTGCGGTAATGATGTTTCTGGCAAGACCCATAGCAGTCTGGGTATCCACCTTCGCATCAGATTTAAAACCAAAAGAGAAACTGTTAATTTCCTGGATAGGCCCCAGGGGAATTGTTGCCGCTGCTGTCGCATCACTCTTTGCCATTCGTCTGGAAGCTGAAGGCTATCCAGAAGCATCATTACTCGTACCTCTTACTTTTTTTATTATCATTGGCACCGTCGTTTTACAAAGTGCAACTGCAAAATACATCGCCCATTGGTTGGGCGTCAGAGAGCCTCCGCCAACAGGTTTATTAATTGTAGGAGCCGGCAATGTCGCCAGGGCCATTGGCAAGGCACTACAGGAATCAGAAATTAATGTCATCTTGACTGATAGCAACTGGGAAAATATAAGCCAGGCAAGAATGGATGGCCTGATTACCTACTATGGTAACCCCACGTCAGAGCATGCTGACCGCAACCTTGATCTTACAGGGATAGGTAAAATGCTGGCGATGACAGGCAATGCCAATCAAAATGCACTCGCTAGCCTGCTATTTAAATCAGAATTCGGTGTACAAAAAATATTTGAGTTGAAAACGAACAGGGAACAAATCATTTCAGAAAAGCATTCTCTATCTAACAGGCATCGTGGCCCTCATTTGTTTAACAATGATATAACTTATGGACAGATTGCATCACTTCTTCGGCAAGGAGCAGAGATCAAGAGCACACAACTCAGCGATGAGTATGACTATGATACCTACATCAGTAATCGAACAGAGCAACTAATACCTCTATTTGCGATTGATCAGCGAGATCGTTTGCATATTTTTACGGCTGAACAGGAGATCGCCCCGGAATCTGGCTGGTCAATCATTAGCCTGATAAATAATCACGAAGCTGAGCAGTCATAAATTAATTGCAACTATTGATTGAAAAACTGTGACTCACATCACAATATCGGCTAGATAGTACCCAGATCTGTGCACTGCTTCACACACGCTTTCCTGAATATTGACTAGAATTAAAACCAAGAATATACCTCCTCAGAGATTTGTGACTGGACCCGGAATTGACTCTAGCCCTCCTCCCCCCTTCAATAGATTCTTTCCGGGTCTCTTTTATTCCGGAAATTCTTCATCAGGAAGAATCTGCTTACATTCATATTTATATTGGCATTTTGATAGATCATCTTCCTGACATATGATTCCACCATTATCCATCGTAAACCAGTCACCACTATCAATAGTAATCAGACATTTTTCAGCTTTAGAGATCCCGTCGAGCCTGACTGCCCTGTTGGGACTGTCATACTTGCAGGAGACAAATTCCCCATGATTCTCGATAGTGACAGCGTATAATTGTGTAACAGCAAGCAGGTCATCAAGAGCTAATTCGTAATTGACGGTCCATTCATAAGCCTCAGGGACTTTTCTGTCTTTAATATCACGGACAGTAGGACAGGTATCTGCAGAGACAAGCGGACTAATAAATAATGTGAGCAATAAGATTAAAATTATTCTATTTTTATTTATCATTTAATATCTAATCCAGGTAATTACTGATTCCAGCAATATGACAACAATTTACTATATTCACGACCCGATGTGCAGTTGGTGTTGGGCATTTCGTCCCGCCCTGGATGCACTGAATGCGAATCTTCCAGATCATCTTCAACTCAAATATCTACTCGGTGGTCTCGCCAGGGATACAGATGACCCTATGCCGCCAGATTTACGCCAGCAGATTCAAAATCATTGGCACACTATTCAAACACGAATGCCAGAAACAAGGTTTAATTTTGATTTCTGGGAAAAATGTCAGCCAAGACGCAGTACCTATCCTGCTTGTCGAGCGACACTTGCCGCAAAAGTTCAGGATATTCAGTTTCAAGAGCCCATGATTCTGGCTATCCAGCATGCTTATTATCTACAGGCCAGAAATCCATCAGACACCGAGACACTTATCGAACTGGCAGATGAAATTGGACTTGATCTAGATAGGTTCAGTAGTGATTTACACTCTGACGAAACTCAGGCTTTGCTTAAGCATGAGATTATATTCGCCCGCCAAATCGGAGGCAATGCATTCCCTATGCTGCTGCTTGGCAATAACAACAACTATCATCAAATTCTGATCGACTACACTCATCCTGAGAATATGCTCGATGAAATAAACCAGTTCTCATAGCGGGAATGGCTCATCGAACCGTAATCATGGCGGGCATGGCTCATCGACAGGCCAGGGGTGATAAGTCTTCTGGTAATGTACTTGTACATCTCCATGAGAGCTCGGCATCAACAGCAAATGGTGTTAATACAACTTTTTTTCCCTCAATATTTGCGGGGGCATTCGGGTCTCTTCTATTGGTAAAATAAACACTGATTGAACCAGGCGCTTCCTCGCCGACAACGATTGATTCGACAAGAGACTTTCCCAGCTTCTCAGCCGAAACCAAACTACCGGGATCCCAGTCTTCCATGACAGGAAACTGAGCCTTCGACTGCCAGTATTCAGCAATTGCTTCTTTATATGGTCTGGCCAGAGATATTCCCTGTAGCACCCTGGCGCGATCGGAAAATTCAATTTTTGAAGGGAAAAGAACAAAATTCCAGACAAGCACCAGTGCCAATAAAATAAGAATTATCAGACGTCTATTCATGGTTTCATTCTAATATTAAAAATCATAATTGCCACACCATATTCAAGTCAACGTCATTAAAAATAAGCTGTATAATCAGCGCCTAGATAATCCTTTTTTAGAAACCCTATTTTAAATAACCATGAAAGACACGACAGAAATAATTACACATCCGGAAAATATTACAATTTCCCAGACCGTTGCCATCTTAATTGATGGTAACAATATTGAAAGGAGCATCCATTCAGAGTCAGATAACACCAATACCATGCTCAACCTGGACGCAATTGTCCCAAAATTACTCGTGAATAGAGGTTTGAGTCGCCTGGTTTATTTCAGAGAAGGCAAACATATTTCAAGCAAGCTACAGGAACGTCTGCATAACTTTTATCATGGTTCCGTCAGAGCATGTCACAAGAGCGCAGATATTCCACTCTCTATTAATGCCATCCAACTGGCGAATAAAGTAGATACTATTATTATTATGTCTGGCGATTCTGACTATATCGAGCTGGTTCGACACCTTAAATCCGAAGGTGTCCGCGTAGAGATAGCCGCAGTACTTAAGACAACGTCACAATTACTTAAAGATGAAGCTGATCATTACCATGAAATCACCAGAGAAGACTGGTTTACCTTACCTGCGAAGAAAAATCAGAGTCGTAAAAGGAAGACAAAATAGCCGAATTAATGTCCTCTAAACAGTAATGATAATGCGTAGTGCATCCAGTCGAATCGATGCTGATGCAATCAGTCCTGAAGCCACTTCTAACAGATTTTTAAAATAGCTTATTTCTTCGAGTCGAACATTGGAATTCACCTTGCGCATATGTTCCAGTCTATCGACTTCCCTCTGTAAAATATCGTTGCTTCTCTCTGCAGCCTGTTGTTTCAGATTTGGTGATTCTTCTTCTGCAAGCTTCCTGGATCTATCCAGCAATGTCCTGATCACATCTGCTTTCATCCTGATAATTTCTTTAATTATTTCAGGTGCAACTCTGTTCTGATTTACATTAATAATATTATTCTCCAGACTCAATCTGTCCCCATGCTCATCCAGCATGATTCTGATTGTGGTTGGCGGTAAATACCGGCTCGACTGCATATCGATTTTATCCACCGGCTCTAATACAAAAAGTGCTTCCATCAATAATGTGCCAGGGGCTAACGACTCAAGGTTCAGAGTACAGACTGCGGCATTACCCAGTTCACTACTCAAAACCATATCCATGGCAAATACAACCATTGGATGCTCCCATGATAGGTACTGCATATCTTCATGTATCAGCGCAGTCTCCCGAGAATAGGTAATCGACAAGCCCTCATCTGTCAGCCCGGGAAATGATAAAAGCATCCTTTCGCCCGGGTTCAGTATGTAACTTGATTCACTATGAAATTCGGTATTGATACCAAAACAATCAAAAATAAGGTCCATATAATCAGGCAATATATTATTGTTATCTTCTGTAATTGCCTTATCTTTCAATGCCCTGGCAATTGCAGGACGGCAAGAACTATACTCCAGTAACCTGTCTCGGCCTTTATGCATCGCTTCATTGAGTTGCTGATGTATTTTGCTTGTTTTGTCTATCAGTCCCTGGGTTATTTTATTTCCCAAGAGTTCAGCCTTTAGTTCGGTTTCTATCTGTTCGTAGACAGATAGACCTGCTGGGCAAGTCTCCCTGAAAGCCCCGAGACCTTCCTCATACCACCTGCACATAATGGCCTGCGGGGTATTTTCAATATATGGCACATGAATATTTATTGTTTGCCTTTGACCTATGCGATCCAGTCTACCTATTCGCTGTTCGAGCAAATCCGGATTCAGTGGTAAATCAAACAGGACTAAATGATGCGCAAACTGAAAATTTCTTCCTTCACTGCCTATCTCGGAACAGATAAGCACCTGGCTGCCTTCATATTCATCAGCGAAATAGGCCGCAGCTCGATCGCGTTCAACCAGACTCAATCCTTCATGAAAGGCAGCTGCCTGCATGCCTTCCTTTTTTCTCAATAATTTACTGATATCAATTGCAGTTCCGGCATGCGCACAAATCACCAGGACTTTCTTCTCTTTAAGCAATTTAAGCTTCTCAATCAGCCAGCTTATTCTCGGATCAATTTTTTCCCAGTGTGATTTTCCTTCTTGTTGATAAAGCCTTTCAGGACATAATAAAAATTTGAATTCACTCTCATCCATGCCTTTATTTGACAAATCAGTATAAAGAGACCGGTATTCCTGTGGTAAAGGCAGTGAATAAGTAAAGAGCTCTCTGCCAGGGAAACCCTTGATAGTGGCGCGCGTATTTCTAAACAAAACACGACCAGTACCATGATAATCCAGTAATTGATCGATAAGGTTTTTTCTTGCATCAATATTTTCTGACGAATGAAGATCTGTCTTATCAATCATCTGCAGAAAACTGCTGCCGGTGTCGGCTAATAGTTTTCCTAAAAAACCCAGCGTCTTGTTTGATAGATTAACATCAGAAAATAATTCCTCTACTGCCTGAGCGATTGGTTCGTAATTCTTTTCTTCTTCAACAAACGAATCGAAATCAGGAAATCGGTTGGGATCAAGTAATCGTAATCGAGCGTAATGACTCTCTTTGCCTAGTTGCTCTGGTGTCGCGGTGAGCAACAAAACCCCTCTGGTCGCATGCGACAGCTGTTCTACAATTTTATATTTCTTACTAACCTCACTGGTAGACCAATATAAATGATGTACTTCATCAACCACCAGAAGATCCCATTCGCCGAGTAAAGATTGCTGATAATACTTCTCGTATTCAGTCAGAAACTCAAGGCTACAAATGACCAGTTGTTCGGTTTGAAAAATATTAATATCTTCATCGCCCTGTTCCAGGGCATAACATCTTTCCGCATCAAAAATACTGAAGATCAGATTGAATTTACGTAACATCTCCACCAACCATTGGTGAACAAGGCTTTCCGGAACCACAATAAGGATACGTTGGGCGCGTTCCGTGAGAATCTGGTGATGGATAATCATTCCCGCTTCAATTGTTTTCCCCAGTCCCACCTCATCAGCCAGTAAAACACGTGGGGCATGACGATGTGCTACTTCATTGGCGATATATAATTGGTGAGGGATAAGACTGGTTCGAGTTCCTGCTAATCCGTAAAGGTTATTATGTGCTAATCTGTTTCTATGATTAAGTGTCTGAAATCTGGCCTGAAACCATTTATCAGAATCAGTTTGACCATTAAATAAACGTTCGGCGGGTCGGTTTAACTGGACTGTGTTGGCTAAAGAAGCTTCCTTGATGATTAACTGTTCACCTTTATCATTTTTTCCCTGATAACTGATCAAACCTTCATTGTCGATGACTGAATCAACAATCACTTTAACGCCTTCCTCAGTAGTGACTGTATCTCCAATATTGAAAATAACCCTGGTGAGTGGTGCGGTTTCTTTTGCATATGAACGAACTTCACCTGTTGCAGGAAAAGAAATTGTTACAGTTCTATGTTCTGCGGATGAAACCATACCCAAACCCATGCGAGACTCGGCATCACTTATCCAACGCTGGCCAGGTATGTATGTATTCATTTCTTGGTATTCATTCTTTGCATTATGCTAATCTAGCACTGCTTTGAATTAATAGAAAATCTACCTTGAGATAACTAGTGAAAAAACTTGAAGAATTACTGAGCTCCACACCTGAGAAAATAGAGTTTGACCGGGTAATGCAAATTATTGAAGAAAACTATAACTACACACCAACCCGTTTTACCAATGGTCATGGAGACATGCAGGTCATTAACGAAGCAGGAAGTAACGAAGGATCTTGCAAGATCTTTTCATTCGCCCAATTAAACAATCTAAACGAAAAACAAACACTGGCTTGCTTCGGTAATTATTACCGAGAGGATGTACTAGAGCATCCCGAGAATACTGATCATGCGAACATCAGAAATTTCATGCAATCCGGCTGGGCCGGTATCCACTTCGACAATATCGCATTGGTAAAAAAATAAAATAATTAACTATTAGAGGCCCTTGCACGATGTGAATTTTTTGTCGAAGCAAGGCAAAAATAGTCGAAAAAGCGTAGTTTACAAATAGTAAATGAGCATTTTGAGACTCTTTTTTAACGCAGCTATGGCGAAAAAGTCGCTTCGTGCAAGGGTTTCTATCAATGTTGGTGACCACCCGCACCATGCGCATGCCCATGAGTCAGTTCTTCACTGCTGGCATCCCGGACATCAACGATATCAACCTCAAATGTCAGTGTTTTTCCGACAAAGGGATGATTAGTATCGACATCAACATTAAATTTACCAACTTTAACGATTGTCGCTTGTCTGAGACCATCAGTGGTATTAATGTCTACAACCATTCCTACCTGTAATTTTCCTTTTGTCGCCAGATGTTTTTTGGAGATACGTTGTTTAGATGATTCCAGAGGAATCCCGTAGGCATCTTTTGGTTCCAGCGTCACGCTAAAACTTTCTCCGGACTTTTTTCCAGCCAATTCAGACTCCAAACCACTAATTAATCCATTACGTCCATGCATATAGAGCATAGGGTCTCCATCGGTTGAGCTTTCCAGTAATGCTCCATTTTCAATCACCTTGAAATGAAAACTGACCACTTTATCTTTTTCTATTAACATCAATTCATCCTCAAAAATTAATCCGGCATTGTAACAAAACACCCGGGTTTTTCTCGTTGCCTTTAAGACAAAATTCAACTAGTACTCAACACGGTTCGCGAATAAACTCATCACCGTATTATTAAAATGACGGAATGGTACAGGCATAAATGGTTGAAATCGGAAAAATAAATTATCTGCAGGTAGTAAAAAGCCTCGATCACGGGATTTACCTTGATGGTGAAGATCTGGGTGAAATACTCATGCCCAGTAGATATGTGCCTGAAAATTGTGAAGTCGGAGACTCTCTTGAAGTATTTATCTATCTGGACTCCGCCGATCTCCTATTAGCAACCACTGAAAAACCCTTTGTGATGGTTGGTGAATGCGCCTACCTCAAAGTTGTTGACGTGAACCAGGCAGGTGCTTTCATGGACTGGGGCTTACCTAAAGATCTATTGGTACCTTATGGTGAGCAAGTCAGCCCTTTGAAAATTGGGCAATCCTATACCGTGCTTGCCTATCTGGATGAAAACACAAACAGGATCGCTGCCACACAAAAACTGGATTCTCGTCTCAGTGAAGAAGCACAATATTTCAAACCTGGGCAAGCTGTCGATTTATTAATATTCGGCAAAACTGAACTGGGATATAAGGCAGTCATCAATAATACGCACATTGGCTTGATCTATAGGAACGAGGTCTTTCAAACACTCACCCATGGAGAAAAATTAAAAGGTTTTATCAAGGCCATTCGCGAAGACAGAAAAATAGACTTGTGCCTACAGCTCCCGGGAAAGGATGCACGAGATGATCTGAATACTAGGATCCTTGATCACCTGAAAAAGAATGGTGGTATTTCTACCCTGACCGATAAAAGCTCACCTGAGGACATCTATCAATGCTTTGCTGTCAGCAAGAAAAACTACAAAAAAGCGATAGGTACGCTTTATAAAAAAAGATTAATATGCATAGAAGAAGAAAACATAACGCTACTTTAGAATTCTTTTCCTTATATTGTCCAACACATACATAACCTCAAGGGCAACAGTTTTCCTTCCACGATTAGTAGACAAAAAACTCAGCGTACGTCAGAACATATTGTATAGTATGACAATATAATTTTAGCAGCAGTTAATCTTCAGATGTCTATACGAATTGGAATAGATCTCGGTGGTACTAAGATTGAAATTATCGCAATTGATAATCATGGTGAAATATTGATTCGAGAAAGACAAGAAACACCTGTTACAAACTACAAAAAGATTGTTCAAGTAACAGCAGATCTAGTTAATAAAGTGGAAGGACTCCTGGGAGAAAAAGGAACCGTTGGTATAGCTATGCCAGGTGCTTTATCTCTGGCAACAGGTAAGATTAAAAATTCCAATACAGCATGTATGATCGGACAACCATTCGACAAGAATTTAGGCGAAATATTAAATCGCGTCGTTCGTGTTAATAATGATGCAAATTGTTTTACTTTATCTGAAGTCATTGATGGTGCGGCGGAAGGTGCGGATATTGTGTTTGGAGTAATTCTAGGCACAGGCGTAGGTGGTGGTATTGCTATTGATGGCAAGATAATCAATGGGATCAATTCTATTGCAGGTGAATGGGGGCATAATCCATTACCCTGGCCTAAAGAAAATGAATTGCCTGGCCCCGATTGTTATTGTGGTAAACAAGGCTGTATTGAAACTTTTTTGTCTGGTCCTGCGCTAATGAATGATCATAAAATCATTACGGATGAGAAACTTGAACCACCAGAAATTGTTCAACAATTAAGGGGCGGTAATAAATCAACCATTTCAACAATGCTACGTTACTATGATCGTTTAGCACGTGCTTTGGCGAGCGTTATCAATATTATTGATCCTGATGTGATTGTTCTAGGTGGTGGCTTATCTAATATTGAAGAATTATATGAGAAGATTCCTGAACTATGGGCACAATATGTCTTTTCAGATAGGGTTGATACAAAATTAGTCCCAGCAAAACATGGTGATTCTAGCGGTGTCCGCGGTGCCTCCTGGCTTTGGAATAACTGTATGTAAATAAAAATTGGTAGTAATCTTAAGGCTGCCCATTTGTGTCGTTGGGGTTGGGAGCGGCTATAAGCTTTCGCACCATGCCGTCCTGTTTGGTAAGGATGTAGATTTCGCCAACCTCATCTTGGCCGATACGCAGGTCGACTCGATCATTATCAGTTTCAACCAGTTCAAACAGGCTGACGGTTTTTCCATCTCTTGTGAGAGTAAGTTCATGTATTTTTGACGGCACGCCATCCGACACGATTCGGTCCACATCGATGTAAAATAAGCGGCCGGTTTTAATGTCGCCAAAAATATATTTTCCGTGGAGACGGGGCATTCGTTTCCCCCGGTAGACATAACCCCCGACCACCGCGAATCCTTCAGTGTGGTCATACATGGCGACTGGCAGGATGTACTCCTCGCTTGGGTTATCGGGTGGGTAGTATAAGCGATAGTCATCGTTGCGATCGAGAACAAAGGGACCTTCCATATTTGACCAGCCGTAATTGCCACCGCGGCGAACGATGTTAATCTCTTCAATATTATGCTGGCCGACGTCGTTCACATAGAGGTCGTGATTACCGGCGATATCCCAACTCATGAGCAGGGGGTTTCGAAAACCGTAGGCCCAAATCTCGGGCAGAAACCCCCGGCGTCCGACAAAGGGATTATCCTCCGGCACCCGGTAGGGTTTACCGTCGGCGGCTAAGGGATCGATTCGGGCAATGGTGCCTAAAATGGTGGATGGATTCTGGCCCATGTCGAAAGGGTCGGCATAATTGATATCGCCATCACCGCCATCACCGAATGCGATGTAAAGCTTGCCATAGTCCAAGTCGCCGGGTCGCGCATTCGGATTAAAACCTAAGTGGGAAACATTGTGGTCCCGATAGATTTCTCCTACGCGCATGAGTTCGCGGCCACTCTCAGGCGAAACGCGATCTGAATTATTCGGATCGATACGCCACTCAGTAATTATGTCTTGATGATGGTCCTTTTCTAAGGGGCTCTTAAAATAGGCCACTGTTTTGTCAACCATGGGAGCCGTGTATTCGGTGTGTGCGGTATATAATCTGCCAAATCCCGGCGCCTGTCGATCAGCGAAGTCAGGATGGAATGCGAACGCGATAAGACCCATTTCGAATTCATAACGGATAAGTTTTGCGCCGATTATGGAATGAAGATCCAGGAAGATTTTAGCTTGTCCACCTTTTTCAAAAGCGTAAATATATCCCCGCATATCATTGACGAACAAGCGTTTTGATCCGTCTTTGGCATAGCTCAGCATATTGATTTGCGCATATGGTGGTTGTGCACTACTTCTCGGGACTGCGAATACGTCTTCGATCTCAATTACCAGCCCTGAAGATATGATGGGAACCGGTATTGGATCCGTTTCCACCTCAAGCAATGGCTCAGAGAATTCCTGTAGGATTGGTATAAGGCGCATCTCAGTGATCTCAATACCCAAATTGCGCGGATCTGGTCCCAAGCCCAGGTCCTCGGGAGAAGCACTGCCACTAATCTCGAAATCAAGCTTCAATAGGCCACTGTGGGCAATCCCGGTCGGCAGATAGACGACATGGCGTACGAGTTGCCCCTGATTCTTGATATTTAGTGAGTGAAAGTCGAAGTCCCAGTCGGCGATGTGCGTGCCATTTGCTGTGAACCGTACTTGAATTTCAGGGTTTGCGGCTCTGGCAAATGCCCCCAAATTAATTAACAGTTTAATTGGCTTGTCCGTTGCAATAGCCCCCTCGCCATTGACGGCAAATGGGATATTCACCGATGCGCGTGGGCTATCGGACCACACACCCCAGCTTTCCGGTTTATTGAAGCCACCAGCCAAAAAATGGCGACCATTACTGCTCTGGTGAAATTTCAAGATGTCTCCCACACGGTATATGTACCTCGTATCGAATAGACGGGTGATGGTGATCGGTCCATCAAGCCCACAACAGCTTGGCACACTTATTGGTTTTTCCGAATAAACTCGATGAGTCGAAATTGCACTGGGATCAGGACTCAAATAACTAACGGCGACATGGCTTGACGCCAGTCTTGTTTTCTCTCCGACCCAGGCAATGGGTAGGGCAGTCCCTGTGACCGCCCGGTAATACATTTCGAGTGCGTGGTTCTCACGGTTGCGCTCCATAAGGATATATTGGGAGTTCTGAAGATGTTCACGTACTTGCGTAACGAACCCCATTTTGTCCACAACAGGATTTTTGGCTGCTATAGATACAAGAATAAAGAGATTCAAAACTAAGCCGACGACTACAAGGCCACGACCTAGTAAGAGCATGCTGAATTGGGACGATCCCAATGACCAACTGGAGCAGACTACCGTTAGGAAAGCAACTGGCGCCATATAGGAGATCAGATTCGCTGGCGCAAACATCAGGCCGTAAAGAACATGGCCCAGGACGTTGATGACGACAAAGGCGACGAGATTGTAAACCCTTGCGCGTACCATGTGCCATAGACCCAGTAACAGTAGGACTGTGCCTACCAAACCAGATGTCACCCACAACGGCTTGGCGACGCTGTGCACGGCGGGCCCTACTGGCTGTGAGTTGGAAAAATATTCGCTAAGACCTAATAGGGGTTGATCCGGGAAATAATAAATGTAAGGCGCCAGTCCCAAGGTGAAGGATGCGGCAAGGGTTATGAAGAACAGATGTTTTAGATTTACGATTTTTTTCTGCCCGGCGATGGTATAGCCGCCAATGCCCAAGATGAAAAAAATTGCTGTAATGTGGTTGGCTACGGCCAGCGCGGCAAGGAAGGTTGCCATAAATAAAAAGATTAAATCGTCCCCTTGCCGATGCTTAGTCAGCAATAGCCATACTCCGGACAGCAGGGCGGTGTGTAGGGAGAATGCCGTTGCTTCGGTTGCATGTAGCCAGAATATAGGGGTGGTGGCCAGGAACATGCAAAGTAACAGCGCACAGATTTGCTGTTGAGCAGTATGTATTTTTTTGGACTGATCGAAATAAAGATAAACGATCGTTATTGTGACAGCAGCGGAAAAAAACGATAGGCTGCTTGCATAGAGATATGGGGGGAGTTCGAAGGCAGACAGCACCTGCTCCACCATCTTCGACAGTAGCAGATGTAATGGATGTCCCGGCGCTGGTAAGTCAAAATCTGATAATGCGCCAGCCTGGGCAAACGCAGATGCCGCCCAATCCAGACGCCCCCCACCGATCTGAAATGACCCAATGCAAAAGCGCTTATCGCGGTGATAAAGAGAAAGCACGCTGCAATACTTTGCAGATTGAGCAGTTTTTGTTGATGCGACTCACTCATAATGATGCCGTAGTAGTGAATGTGCCCTAGGGGATGGCATTTGGTGAGTATGTAGCCGCCGTTGGTTTTCCGCTGACGTCATGGCGTCGATCCAGAACAGGCAGGACAAACAGGTTTATCACCCTGCAATTCATACCATATTTAAAGCTGCTTTTCGCGACGACATTGCATTCACGCTCTTCAGCGTCCGATTCAGGGTCTTTTATTACGATAACCGGTGGCACATGATCTATTCCCCAGACCATCAAATAGGTGTGTTCTGAGAGCTTGACGCTGGGGGAACAGCCGCCGAGGCGCCAGTTATTAGTTGTGTCTTCTGCATCCTTGAACAGAATGAATTTTCCACCTGACAAATGAGTTTCTTCGTCAGACGCAATGCCGATCATGGTGCGTAGCCACTGGCTTGGCGTTTTCACTTTCATGCGATAACCCAAAAACAGCCTCTGCCAGCCACAATTATGCAGGTTCAGGTCCAATCGATCCGCCATTGCTATATCGCGCCAGGTAAACTCGACGGTATTTCCGAATAATTGCCCATTGAATGAAATTATGCCCTCCGGAAGGAATATGCGACCGGATACGGGGCTGGGACCTTGTTGTGTATATGTCTCGGCTGCATTCAAAAGCATTTTTTCCCGGTTAAGCGCTTGGGCCGATGTGCTGATTGCAGGCCCGCCAGCTAAGCTGAGTTCGATGGGGAGAGGGACAGGAAACAGATGATTTTCCTCGGTGAGGTTGGCGCATCTCACCGCGTCACGCACAACCGCGACGGCAAACGACACATTCAGGATAGCCCAGAATGAGATAACCAACAGGACGTCCAGACTCATGGCGCCAGTCGTCAGATGTCTAAAGGTGCCCAGGCCAATACTGGCAAGCGTGAGCAATATGAGCAATATATGTGGCGTCAGCCAGACGAGATCTTCCCATTTGCCCACTAGTCCTTTGGGTGTTACCCAGAATTTCCGTTTTTTGTAAAATAGGAAAACGTGGATAAACAAAAAATTAGAAATGACGCCATTTGATCGACTTCCAGCGCCAACATCCGGCCGTGTCCATTGCTGAGTTGCTTGAATGTGATGATCAGAAAAAGCATGAATGGTACAAACACGAACATATATTCGCTGATATCAGTTCGGATTGGCAGGATGCCGGTCAGCAGGACATAGATCGGCGCCATATAAAAGAACAGTCGTTGCCAGCCAGTGACAAAGTGAAATACAGAGGACAGGTAACACAGCCTTTGGCCCATACTCAGACCTCGAGTGAACGGTACATTTTCAAGGCGGGCCATGCGCAGTGTGCCCTGACCCCAGCGCAAACGCTGCCGCAGATAAGGCATAAATTGCTGGGCTGCTATCCCGTAGCACAGGGACTCGTCATGGTAGATGGATTTATAGCCCCTGGCGTGCAGGCGGATTGAGGTGTGAATATCCTCTGTGACCGTCTCGACAGCCATTCCGCCGATCTCATCGAGATGTTTACGTCTGAAGATACAGCCTGATCCGCAGGAGTATGCGCCATTCCAGAAATCCCGTGCTGGCTGTATGTATCTGAAAAAGAAACACTGTTCATTCAGGAGCATTTTTCTTTTCAGATTATTGACAAACAAAAAGGCATTTTCATTGAAAAAATCTTGTGGGGTTTGCACGAAGGATACCTGTTCATCTTCGAAGTAGCCGAGCAGCTTATCCAAGAAATCGGATTGCGCCACGTGATCCGCATCCAGCACCGCAACAAAATCTCCCTTCGATTGCTCCAGACCATTGTTCAGATTGCCGGCTTTGGCATGGGTATTAACTGTTCGGGGTAGATAATGGCAAGCCAATTCATCCGCCAGGATTTTCATCTCCTTTCTATTGCCGTCATCCAGCAACTATGTTTCGTGAGGATAATTCAAGTTTTTGGCGGCTAAAAGGGTTGTTCTTACGACATTAGTAGATTCGTTATAGGTCGGTACGAAAACATCGACGCTCAATCCCTCCTTTGAGACAGGTGCCTTTTGTTGCGTACGGCCAAGGGTAGCAATTATGAATACGCCGAAGCTGAAAATCGTAAAAATTTCCGCGGCCAAGAATAACAGAGAAAAAACAAGTGCCTCAAAATTTAACGTGGTAAATCGCCAGGAAATATAAAGGCTGGAAATAACAATAAACGATAGTAAAAGAGGAAGCCGTTTCATCCAATAACCAATATCCGAGTAATCATAAAATTATGAAGGTGAGAGTTAAAATCATCGTTTTTGTCATAGTGGAATATTAATTTTGATAATTTTCCCATATATAAGTATTTTGATGAATCTTACAGCGCCTGCACGAATATCACGGAAAACAATGGTAGATGTAAATAATACATCCTTTAACTAACGATTTTTTATATCAATTACAACATTTGTGATGGAGTTCAAATAACCAACACATTAATTATATATTCTACACAATATGAAATGGTGCGTTGCACTATCTTAATTATGGTATCCACCACACCCATAGCATGTATTTTATGTTCTGATTCATCAATGTGGTCAGGTGTATAGACAAACACTAATATGTTGTCTATTACCATCATGAAAAATATGATTAAATTTACCCAACGTTATGTTGCTGGCTCATACATACTAATCTATAATCGACAAAGTAATCTAAGACGATTCTACAAGTTTGACAACTGGGAGAACAAATGCGACATCTATTTAAATCTAAAGTGAGATCATTGACGTATGCTGGTGCAATGGTTCTCATGGTAGCCAATGGATAGGTCATGGCGGAGTC
>JAKZTI010000071.1:0-3702 GCA_047517145.1 Gammaproteobacteria bacterium | reverse complement strand
GTGTTTAATAGCTATGTTCGACTCCGGCCATCGGCACCAATTATATATAGAAATCAAAAGTCTATCTCACTGCTTGTTGCCCAGCTTTGAGTGAGTAAAGGACCCACTTCCAAGCGTAAAATTCACATAATTGTGATATTTTTGCTGAAATATGATGATTGAAAACCAAGTGAAAGATGATAGTATCGCGATAATAATTATTAATGAAATTCAGGAGATTAGGCTATGATTTTCGGTAAAAAAGGTTCAGGCGATACCGCTGGACTTGAAGCAAGAGTTAAAGAACTTGAAGCGCAAAATGAGACGATGCGATCTGCCCTGGAGTTTTATGCGGATGTGAAAAGTTGGGAAGGTGGTCATAAGTATACTGATGATGATGATGCTACTATTTTTACCGACGGTTCAGAGTCAGGAGCAACTGTTGACAAAGGTAGTCGTGCCTACAGGGTATTAAAGGCCTGTAAATCCTGATTAATATTTTATTTTCCATCTCCCCCCCCTAACTAAAATGCCATGAGCATGAGTAGTTTAATGTTGAAAGGGATTGTCAGTTTGTCACCAACTAAACCATTTAACTAGATTCTGATGGAAAATTCACAAGCATCCTCTGATCCAATAACTCTGCCAGTCGATTATGAACTGAATGTTTATACGATTAAAAGCATCCTCGGACAAGGTGGTTTCGGTATTACCTATCTGGCGCATGATAGCAGCCTGGATCGTGATGTGGCAATCAAGGAGTTCATGCCACAGGGGATGGCAGCCAGGAGTGAAGACTATACTTTACATTCTATAAATGCAGACGACGACAGTGTCTGCACACTAGAATGGGGTCTCGAGCGATTTATTAGAGAGGCAAAGACCTTATCCAAATTTAATCACCCTAATATCGTACGTGTTCACACCGTGTTTGAAGCCAATAATACGGCCTACATGGTAATGAGTTATGAGAAAGGTGTAACTTTTCAGGAAGTAGTTAAAAAAGAACAACCTTCGGAAGAAGATCTCACTGATATGATCATGAGCTTACTGGATGGTTTAGAGGGTATGCATGCTGAAGGTTTCATACATAGAGACATCAAACCCGGCAATATCTTTATTCGTGAAGATGGTTCAGCGTTATTACTGGATTTCGGATCAGCCCGTCAGGCAATTGGTGAAGAAACCCAAACGCTAACCAAAGTTGCATCACCAGGCTATGCCCCATTTGAACAGTATTATGGTAGAAGTGATATGCAGGGTCCCTGGACTGATATCTACGCCCTGGGTGCTACCATGTACCGAGCAATAACGGGTGAGGCACCCATTGATGCAACTTTTCGTAACCGTAGTAGCGGCGAAGAGGCTATCCAGGAGATCGTGGATATTCTGGATGAACATAGTGACAAGTATTCACCATTCTTGTTGCGGGCTGTTGAACATGCAATCCGTACGAATCATAAGGAACGGCCACAAACGGTAGCAGAATGGCGTAAAATGCTTGTTGATCCCAGTGTATCGACTGCTACTCAATGGCGTTATGCAGCAAGTAGCTTTAGAAGTAAATCCAAGAACAAGCAGGAAGAGAAGAAAAATATACACTGGAAGGATTATCTGGTATTCGCATCACTGCTAGTAGCGTTGGTGGCCATCCTGTCTACTTACTTATAAAACAATCTGTAATATTCAGCTAAAGGTATTGGCTTTTCCAACAAATCACAGAAAATTTCCTTATTGATCTCAAATTCGAAGTGATTTTCTCTTTTCGATGTTGCCACTAAACAGCATCGTCTAAGTCACAAATGTCTTACCTATTCACTATAAATAAACAGGCTTTTCAATCAAAATAACTCACTATTTCAGTGATTGATGCGTTGCAAGATTGTATACTGTCGATATAGTTAGACGGTTGCAGACAAAGGTAGATATTCATTGCTTATTTGCGTGTCATTTTCTTCAATTTTCTGGATTGAAAAGGGTATAGCACACTAAGATGTTGGAAAATTATTTTCCCATTCTCGTATTTATTGTCATCGGTCTGGTACTGGGTGCTGCAATGATCATTATCGGATTTGGTTTAGGTAAGCTTATGGGGCATGCTCGTCCGGATAGTGCGAAACAATCTCCTTATGAGTGTGGTTTTGAAGTATTTGAAAATGCCCGTATCAAATTTGACGTTCGTTATTATCTCGTTGCCATCCTGTTTATCATCTTTGATCTTGAAATCGCATTTCTGTTTCCCTGGGCAGTTGTCCTTGATGAAATAGGCATGGCCGGGTTTTGGGCCATGATGATATTTCTTGGTGTGCTTGTGATCGGTTTTATTTATGAATGGCGCAAAGGAGCTCTTGAATGGGAGTAGCACAGCAAACTGTAGAGATGGAAGGAACCGTTCACGAAAAAGGCATTGTTACAACAACGGTAGATAGTGTTGTTAATTGGGCCAGAACAGGATCCATGTGGCCGATGACCTTTGGTCTTGCATGTTGTGCTGTAGAAATGATGCAGGCAGGTGCTTCACGTTATGATTTGGATCGTTTCGGAGTCATTTTCAGACCTAGCCCCCGTCAATCTGATGTCATGATAGTTGCTGGTACGCTTGTTAATAAAATGGCACCTGCATTACGCAAGGTGTATGACCAGATGGCCGAACCACGCTGGGTGATTTCCATGGGTTCGTGTGCGAATGGGGGTGGTTATTATCACTATTCCTACGCTGTGGTCAGAGGTTGTGATCGGATTGTCCCTGTGGATGTTTATGTGCCAGGTTGCCCACCAACAGCAGAGGCACTTTTGTTCGGGATCATACAACTACAAAATAAAATCAAACGAACTAACACGATAGCGCGTTAGTTTGAAACAGTATTAATAATCATTTCAAAAGTATGGCAAATTCTGCTGCAAGATTAGTAAATTCCTTGAAGCAACGATTTGGTGAAACGTTGATTGATGCTCAGCTTGCCTTTGGCCAGGCAGTCATCGATATAACACCGGGACATTTGCTTGAAATTTGTCAGTCACTTAAAGACGAGGGAGAATTTTCCTTTGCGCAATTAGTCGATCTCTGTGGTGTTGATTATTCGACTTTTGGCCAGGCGGACTGGGAAACCAAAAGTACTACCGATACCGGATTTAGCCGTGGTGTGAGTACGGGAATTTTTGATGATGAGGCACAGGCAAAGCCACGCTTTGCTGTGGTCTATCATCTATTATCGATTAAACATAATCGTCGCCTGCGCGTTCGTTGCATGATTGATGAAACACCCGCAAAGATTGAATCTGTAGTCAAAATCTGGGCATCAGCAAACTGGTATGAGCGCGAGGCCTTTGATTTATTCGGCATCCTTTTTGAAGGACATCCTGATCTGAGAAGAATTCTGACAGATTATGGTTTTGTCGGGCATCCATTCAGGAAAGATTTTCCGCTAGAAGGCAATGTTGAGGTTCGTTACGATCCAGAACAAAAACGTGTCATTTATCAACCAGTTACTATCAAAAATCGTGTTCTGGTTCCCAGGGTCATTCGTCATGACAATCGTTAGGTTGATGGTGTGAAGGGAGATTGATGGTAGGTGGTAGGTAGTAGGTAGTAGATAGGGAAAGACATATACCACCTACCACCTACGGGTAAGAGTTAGATAATTAGATTTATATAAATAATATTTTAAAAATGGATAATTAAACGTGCCAGAAATAAGAAACATGACTATGAACTTTGGGCCG
>JAKZTI010000070.1:0-6415 GCA_047517145.1 Gammaproteobacteria bacterium | reverse complement strand
CAATGACTTCTTTCAGGGTGATGTCTTCTTCTTGTTCCTGCTTGCCTGTCATGATTTTCCTCAAGTTTATTTCGCGTATTAAAAACAACAGAAAACCCCTGATCACGGGGCTTTCCGGCATATTTTCAGTCTAATGTTATTTGTTGTATCTAGTTGGGGGTATTTACCTGGAATTCAAGGCCGATCCCAACATTTTTGCAGTTAGATCTACAATGGGGATGACTCGCTCATAATCCATGCGCGTTGGCCCAATAACGCCAAGCACACCCAGTATCTGACCTTCAGACTCGTAAGGTGAGGTGACGATACTGCAATCATCCAATACCTCATAACCTGATTCCTCGCCAATAAAGATTTGAACCCCATTTGCATTAATTGATTGTTCCAGCAGATGTAAAATATCACGCTTCTGATTGAAGGTGTCGAATAGACGCTTAAGTCGTTCTATATCGCCCCATCCCGACACACCCATGAGGTTGGTTTCACCTGCCAGCACATAATCACCATCCTGTGCATTTGTATGAATAGCTTGCTGCGCCATTTCGATGGCCGCCTGCATCAGCTTATTGACATTGTCTTTCATGCACTCAAGTTCAGCCAGCATGTCCTTACGAATATCGTGTAAATCTTTACCTGTGAACATTTTATTCAGGTAATTGGCCGCTTGTTCCAGCTCTGATGCACTGAATGTCCGTGCTGTATGAATAATCCTGTTCTGGACTTCGTTATCACTCATCACAAAAATGACCAGAATCCGATTGTCAGACAGGGAAACGAATTCAACCTGATTTAATGTACTTTGCTCAATGCGAGGTAACATCACGACACTGGCCAGGTGGGTAATGTCTGATAGCATTGTTGAGGTTCGTTGCATCAGATTTTTTGTATTATTCACTACCTCCATTTCCTCAGCTATGCGATGTATTTCTTCATCACCAAGGTCTCCCACCCGCAACAAACTATCAACGAACAAACGATAGCCTCTGGCTGTGGGGATGCGCCCTGCTGAGGTATGGGGCGAGTGTAATAAGCCCAGATCCTCCAAATCTGACATAACATTACGAATCGTCGCTGCACTGAGATTCAGACCCAGATCCCGTGCCAAAGTACGGGATCCGACAGGCTGACCATCATTGATAAAATGATCGACTAATGACTTAAACAAAAACAGGCTGCGCTCGGGCAGATCCTGAGAATTCTTTGGCCTGGACATATTTATTCTGTGAATACTTGCTTCATATAGGCAAAATTTAGCACTCTAACGATAAGAGTGCAAAATCATCATTTGGCGGGTGACTGCCGATCATGCTAATTTGTGAACATTATTTTTAATCATGGTAACCACATGTTCAAACGTATCGCGTTGATAACCAATTCCGACGCCAAAAAAGTTGCTGAAACACTCAACAGCCTGATTGTTTACCTGCAATCCAATGAAATAGATTTCGTGCTGGATAAAGATAGCACTTTACTGGCAGATCAAACGGGCTTGCCTGCCATGAAAGAGAATGAATTTGATGCGGACTGTGATCTGGCCATCGCCATTGGTGGTGATGGCACCATGCTGAAAGCTGCTCATCTCGCCTGTCTGCATGAAATGCCCTTATTGGGCATCAACAGAGGTCGCCTGGGATTTTTAGCCGATATCCCGGCAGATGCATTCGAAGAACATCTTAATGCCATTTTTGCTGGTACTTTCGTTGAAGACGAGCGCTTTCTGCTGCATGTTGAGGTACTGAGAAAGGGAAAATTACTTTTGGATAGCAATGCCTTTAATGATGTTATCTTACAAAAATGGAACATCGCAAGACTGGTCGAATTCGAGACCTACGTAGACAGCAGGTTTGTACATCGGCAACGCTCGGATGGACTGATCGTGACCACCCCAACAGGTTCAACAGCCTATGCACTATCCGGAGGCGGTCCGATTTTGCATCCTTCACTGGATGCCCTGGCGCTGGTGCCTATTTGCCCACATACGCTCACCAATAGACCGATTGTGATTGATGGCAATAGCGTGGTTGAAATCGTCGTCGGCACACGTGAGATCGATCACGCGCGTTTGACCTGCGATGGTGATATTGAAATAGAACTTGCACCGGGAGACCGGGTTCGTGTCCAGAAACAGGATAAAAAAATCAAACTAATACATCCTCAAGGTCATGACCATTTCAGTATCCTCCGCGAAAAATTACAGTGGGGCACAGAAGTTTGCTGAAGCACCTGCATATCAGGAATTTTGCCGTTATCGAAGAGCTGGATATTCCATTTAATCATGGCATGACTGTATTTACCGGTGAAACAGGTGCTGGTAAATCGATTATGGTTGACGCACTTGGGCTGGTACTGGGTGATCGCTCGGATAGTGGCATTGTTCGCGCTGCTTGTGAACGAACTGAGATTACTGCGATCTTTGATATAGAAGATGACAACGAGATCAAGTCAGTGTTAGTGGAACAGGAGATCGACTGCGATGATGAGTTGATACTGCGACGGGTAATTAATAAAGATGGTCGTTCACGTGCATACGTCAATGGTAGTTCTGTACCGGCACAATTATTACGTTCACTGGGAGAATGCATGGTAGATATTTATGGTCAACATGCACATCAATCCCTACTAAAAGCAAACGTTCAAAGAAATCTTCTTGATGAGTTTGGCAATCATCCACAGCAATTAAATGAAGTCAAAGACGCCTGGAAAATCTGGAATGCAAACGAAATTGAGCTGCAGGCATTGAGCGGAAATAACCGCGACCATGATGCTCAAATTGAACTACTTCAGTACCAGATTCAGGAATTGCATGCACTTAATCCGGGTGAATCAAATTTCAGCGATGTTGAAAAAGAATATGGCAAATTAGCGAATGCCAATCGCTTACTGGAAGTGTGTCAACAAACACTTCAGCAACTTTCTGAAGACGAATGCTCAACTCAAAGCCAGATTAGTCAACATCTAAATGAAATTCAGGATATCCAGAAATTCGATCCATCCTTGGCGACTGTCATTGAATTACTAAATGGCGCTTCAATCCAGATTGGTGAAGCCAGTGATGAATTACGTCATTATCTGGACAGACTTGAACTGGATCCAGAACGACTAAAAGAGGTTGAAGATCTGCTTGGCGCATTCCATGACATGGCACGCAAACATAAGATTCAACCGGAAACCTTGAGTGATCATCTTGTTACGCTAGAAGATGAATTACACAAACTCGAAAACAGTGAGGCACGTTTTAAGGAGTTGATCGAGCTGCAACAGACCTCAATTAAAAACTACCGCAAGGCAACCAGTAAATTAAATCACTGTCGACAACAAGCAGCCAAAAGACTCAGCCATGATATTTCTAAAAAACTAAACGATCTGGGAATGCCCGGTGGGAAATTCTCAATCGAAGTAATCAGGATTGAGAAAGATATTCCGCTGCAAAATGGCATGGATAAAATTGATTACCTGGTTTCACTGAATCCCGGCCAGCCGCTACAGGCTTTGAGTAAGGTCGCCTCTGGAGGTGAGTTGTCTCGTATTAGCCTGGCGATCCAGGTGACAGGGAGCAAGGACAAAGGCATTCAGACATTGATATTTGATGAAGTAGATAGTGGTATCGGCGGGGGCGTGGCTGAAATAGTCGGTAAGCTTTTACACAGTCTGTCAAACAAGCGACAAGTCTTCTGTGTCACACATCTGGCACAAGTTGCCTCGCAAGGGGATCACCATTTACAAGTTGCCAAGGCAACGCATGCAGGGACAACATTGACTCGTGTTGGTGAAATGAATGATGCAGAACGGATTGATGAAATCGCCCGAATGCTAGGCGGCGTAAAGATTACAGAACAGACCCTGGCACATGCAAAAGAGATGTTGGATCACTGATTTTCACAATACTGAACCCAACTCACAGAAATACTCACGAATCATCCTTCGGCGTCACATAAAGTACCAGGCTATGTTCTTCCAGCTTATACCCATGCTGTTCCGCAATTTCTTTTTGTATCCGTTCAATTTCCTCATTCTTGAACTCAATCACTTTGCCCGTTTTGAGACAGATCATATGGTCATGATGCCCACCACTGTTAATTTCAAATACTGAATGACCGGAGTCAAAATGATGCCGAATCACCAGACCAGCCGCTTCAAACTGGGTTAATACACGGTAAACAGTGGCCAAACCCACATCTTCATTGAGCTTCAATAAAGCCTTATAAACATCTTCTGCACTTAAATGTTTTTCATCGGATTCTTCCATGATCTGAAGAATGCGTAATCTCGGCAAGGTTGCCTTGAGTCCGGCATCTTTTAAATCTTTTGTTTCCAATGATTGCTCCGTAAATCAGCGAAATCGTCTACCAAGTATACTGAAATCACAGTCTGATGTCCTGCTGCCTAAGCCGCATAAGGTGTCCTTTGCTTTACATTACGATACAATTATTCTTTATCAGGCTCTACCTTGGGTGCCTCAAGCTTTTACAACTGGAATTTCTATTGAACAAGATCTTACTACTTATTGCTTTTTCCATTCTCATTTCTGGCCAAACCACCAGTTGTTCCAGACGCGCTGATGGCAGCCTGAAAATACCACTGGTATACCGTGTCGATATCCAGCAGGGCAATGTCATTGAGCAGTCGATGATAGACAAACTTGAACCTGGAATGACCAAGGCAAAAGTAAAATTTATTATGGGCACACCTTTATTGGTTGACCCCTTTCATAGTAACCGTTGGGAATATATCTATAGTAATGAACCAGGCGGTGGAGACCGTGTTCAACGTCATATCGCATTATTTTTTAAAGACGATAAGTTGACCCACCTTGAAGGCAATGTCACTCCGGGTTACAGGTATTATTCTGATGAAGACATTGACGAGACTTCAAATGTTCTGATTACAGGAAAAAGAAAGAAAAAAGGCCTATTCGGCAGATGGTTTGGTTCTGAAGATGAACTCAAGAAGGCCGATCAAAACAGAGATGAAGAAGATCAAAAAGAACTAGAGGCACTGGCAGAAGACGTCAATGAACAGGCCGAAGACTCAATCGTTCCTCTACCCGAATGGGATGCGGAAAAAATCGAACGCGATTTTGAAGTACTTGAACAAACAGAAGATCAATTCTAGGAAACATCCAACTTTAGATATCATCCCGAGCAACTTAATTCTTGCCAATAATTCGCTATTATAAAACATCAATATTCTTCCTGTTTTCCCTGGTCATAGTATTTTTATTCTGGGCGAACGAATCACTGGCGACTGAATCACTAGCAATTAAAGTCATAGACGATGCCAGTAGACCTGTCATTCTTGACCAGCCTGCACAAAAAATAATCAGTCTTTCTCCACATATTACTGAATTAATATATTCGGCGGGTGCTGGAGACAAGATAGTAGGAGTTGATGATTACAGCGATTACCCAGAAGCAGCAAAATCAATCTCTCGCATTGGTGATGCCAATCATCTGGACATTGAAAAAATTTTATCGCTACAACCTGATTTAATTATCGCCTGGGGAAGTGGGCAATCACATAATCAATTCATTGAACAACTTATTCATCTGAATCTAAATGTCTATATTTCTTCGCCAGAAGATCTGGAGGCCATTCCACACACTGTCGAAAACCTGGGAAAATTGGCTGGAACATATGACTATGCAAAACGGCAAAGTCAGAGATTTAGAGATGAACTAATAGATATTATTAATGAATACAGTGAACAACCTTCCATAAGTGTCTTCTATGAAATTTGGAATCAACCCATGTTCACCATCAATGGCCAGCACGTGATGAGTGAAGTGATAGAAATTTGCGGGGGGAAAAATGTCTTCGCTGACCTTCCCATCCTATCTCCTGAAATTAATATAGAAGCTGTTATTTCCACAAATCCGGATGTCATCATAGCAAGCGGGACAGGATATGGTGATCAACGTCCACCCTGGCTGGACGACTGGCTACAGTGGCCAACGATCAACGCAGCCAAAAACAGACATCTATATCATATTCCCCCTGATCTGATTCACCGACAAACATTCAGAATTCTACAGGGCACCCGGATATTATGTGAACAATTACAAAGTGCCCGGTAAGAACACACGCCCCGACTCGGTTTCTACTGACTTGATGGGAAATTGATAAAGTCTGGCGAGATTATCTTCAGTTAAGACATCTTCAACCTTACCGGTGACAATATCATCCGGACTAATCATCAACATGATGTGCGTACAAAATCTTCTTGCTAGATTGGCATCATGCAAGACCATACAAAGTGTGCCATTTTTAGATTTAGCCCTTGCAATCAATATTTCCAGAAGGGTAATTTGATAACGCATGTCCAGATGATTGGTAGGTTCATCAAGCAAGAATAATTCAGGATTCTGTACTAATAAAGTTGCGATGGCCAAACGCCGTCGCTCACCACCTGATAATG
>JAKZTI010000069.1:0-9221 GCA_047517145.1 Gammaproteobacteria bacterium | reverse complement strand
ATATTGATGATCGCTGCCTTATCTTTGAAATTTTCAATGGTTACTTGCATGGTCTCAATCTTGTCATGCAGGATGATCCGGTTCTTTCGATTACGTTTTATGTTTTTTCTTTCATGCTGCGTTTTTCGTTGGGTCACAACAACATCTCGACTATCTCCCACATACAGTTTCATTTTTTGATTGATGGGCGTGTATGCAGGTTTATCCTCACCTAGAAAAATACTGCCATCGTGTCCATCATTCTGATATATACGCATCTTGCCACCCCATAAGGCATGTTTCCCCAGTTGGTTCTTTTTGTTGTTTTCCAGTTCGTAATGGACAGGGATGCCCACATTGTTTTGTTGCTTGTTTGGTTCCCAGGGATGTTTCCCTGCATCAAAAGTAAAACTCTTGCTGATGTTTACCTGGTTAGCCTGGTAAAAAAGCATACGTTTGCTTTCACCGTCATCGATCGATTTCACGAATCCTTCACCATAGTCCAGCTGAAACTTTGCTGGACCCAGTGACTCACCTGAAAAATTTCTCAGGATCATGTAGGAGGAGATATCCAGTTTAGTCTCTTCTTTGTCTGTAATCGCTTCGTAGCTGACCAGTCGGTCAATATTTGCTAATAAATAACTGATCCTGATCTTCTCCTGTCGTGCTTTAGGGCTGTAAATGTCCCAGACCAGTGACTGCGAATTCGGCGGATAGCTGACGTTGATCAGTTTGGTGTCTTTAGGGTGTTGAATAATTTTCAGGCGAATGGAATCACTATCGACATAGACACCTTTCCATGAAAAATCAACTTTGTTGACTCCTTTGTGCAGGTTAAGGATGCGTTCCTCCTCAACCAGGGTTGCCAGTGGGTTATCCAGACGAACCGTGGTGTTTTCACGATCGGGCAGGGTGACCAGTTTGATACGCGCATTTGCCGAGTTGGTGAAGGCCAGGTTTGTAAAGACTAAAGTAATGAAAAATATTAAAAATGTTTTTTGAAATTTCATGGTTGTTCTCCTAAAGATAGTTATCTATTTTGGCGTTCGCCTTCATATTGAGTCAGCGTGTAGGCCAGTGTGGATTTACTCTGAGGTGGAAGTTCGACGATATATTTCACTGAATCGATATCAATCTTGTGAAACTTACCTTTGTTGTTACTGGCATTATCAATATCCCAATACGCGTTATTGAAATTTCGCCATACTTCGACACTGATCGGGATATCGCGATTATTTTCTAATTTGATTTCCCATTCCTGGATGCGGTCAAAACCTGAAATATTCCCCTTGGTATTAAACTGGTAATTTTCTGTTTGTTCTGACATCAGTACAGGTTCAACCTTGACTTCACGTGCTGCACCAAAATCCAGTTCGACTTCCTGATTGACAGGGATATATTTACTGTGAACCTGTCCGGTATAAGCCAGTGATTGTTTGTCATTGATTTCACGGAATACTTTAATTTTGCCATCCGGCAGTGGTTCATTACCCAATTGATGTTTTTTGTCGTTACGAAAATACACCAGGCGATGAGCAGTGTTTCCATAGCGCTCTATTTCAAAACGATACAGATTACGAATAGGGATATCCTTGATGTTAAAAGAGGGCAGACGCTTGCCCCACTGATTAGGAATGTTTTCAGTGCCAGCAATGGAATACATAAAATATTCAGACAGTCCCTCCTTGATTATCTGTTTTGGTGCTAAAGCATCATTCATACTCATTTTCTCTTCTGCCATATCCATTTCCCTGTATGCCTTTCGTTTCATGGCACCTACCGCCATCGTCATTGGCAGGCGACCTTTTGTGCCATCAGGTTTGTTGTAGGGGACATCACGACGTGCCAGCGCAGCAATCTCATCCAGCAAATGAATCTTGCCGACAATGACGCGTGTAGAAGCATTCTCATAATCCTCACCACTGTAATTGCGGATGGTGACATAGCCCTGCAGCTGTAGATGTTGTTCATCTTCAGACAAGGTGCCCATATAAAAGGCGTGCCAGTTGATGCCTGATGTGAAAAAAGTGATTTCAACAGGGACAGGGCCAGCAATGTCTGATTCTATGGTCCATATCGCGCTGCCTTTCACACCCTTGGGATAAGAGACTTCCTGTAATCTGACCTGTGCCGCGTGTCGCGGCGCCCGTAACTGCACAGAGGTGGGATCGATGAGCGTGTTTTCCCAACCAAATTCCAGTCTGTTTAAACCTTTTTTCAATGTTAGTGTGCGTTGTTCACGCACCAGTGTCAGATCTGCTGAGTTATAAATAGTCAATTGGATTTTATCGCGATCTGGCAGGGTCACCAGATCAATCTTGGCATGACTAATATTGCTGATACCCAATCCGAAGATCAGGAAGGCCGTGGAAATAAAGTGACGCATGGTTGAGTCCTCTTCTGTGTTGTTGTATCCCTAATAACGCAGGCAGATCAGAAAAGGGTTAAGGGCACCTCTATTGAATATGCTGAAAATGAAATCAGAAGGCTTTTACCAGTATCAATACGCCACTGATGGCCATGATAGCCAGGGTATAATTTCTAAAACGTTCAAATAGTGAACCAAAAGCATAAAATGATGCTCTAATGCATCGTTATTAAAGTGTGATCTAAACAACTTTTAGCACAGCTGGAGTATGTTAATGTTTGGTCCTGGAAAAAAATCAGAAATGCCGGTCGCCAGTGAAGCCTTGCCTGGACGTAAGGAGAAAATGGTCGTATCAAATCAGCATTTTGTTAAAAACACAGCAATACAAGAACCATTTCCTGATGGCATGAAGATAGCCATGTTTGGTCTGGGCTGTTTCTGGGGTGCCGAGAGAATATTCTGGCAGCTTGATGGTGTGTATTCAACGGCGGTGGGATATGCGGGTGGATTAACACCTAATCCGACATACGAAGAGCTATGCACCGGGATGACAGGCCATAACGAAGTTGTACGTGTTATTTATGACCCGGAAAAAACAAGCTATGAATCTTTACTCAAGGATTTTTGGGAATCTCATGATCCAACACAAGGCATGCGACAGGGGAATGATACCGGGACACAATATCGTTCAGGTATTTACACATATGGGGATGAGCAGCTGGATGTGGCGATAAAATCAGCAACAAGCTATCAACAAGCATTGGCCGAAGCTGGCCTTGGGAAAATCACCACGGAGATCCTGTCTGCCCCCGAGTTTTATTATGCCGAAGATCATCATCAACAATATCTTGCTAAAAATCCGGACGGGTATTGTGGTTTAGGTGGTGTAGGGGTTTGTTACTAAATCACTTCTAACCCGGACTTTTAATGTTGAAATACGTCCCTGTATTTCGGCGTGGTGTCTGTTTTTAACCCTTGTTATTCGAGCTCTTGGTGTTTACAGTTTTTTTCGATGTCTTCAGACTTGATGACTTGGTTTGTGATGAATTTTTATTGTCAACTGGATGCGGATAGATAGGCATCATGCTGCCAGATGAGGTTCTTATATATCTTGTTTTAATCATTATTAATTCCGCTGTTTTATCCTGCTGATGGGAATGCTGCAGCATATTTTTTGACCCATTCTTCAGCGACACGTTCATCATTTACAAATGGACCATCTTGATGTCTCTTGGTTCTTAGATAGGTTTCAATGTGGCAAATCTGTTCAACAACACGAGCTCGGTGTACATCTTCAGGTGTAAGCCACATACCGATTTCAAAGTGATCGTCCATATTTCTAACTAACACAACCTTGCCGCGAAAATTCTGAACCTCGCCCCTGAGTGGAATTGATACTTCAACCTTGATGCCAGGTTTCAGGTATTTTTCTGATCTGAAACATAGACCAATGGTCTGTTTATTCTCGGCGGAGTAATTAATGTCTCTGTCAAACCAGAGTCGTTTACAATTTAGAGGGAATGTAGATGGGTGATGGATGAAACCTGATAATAGTCCATCGTCAATAGTCGCAGAATACTGTCTACCCCCGGGCGCACCAATCTGGCCATGTCTGGAAACCTTCTTATTCGCCTGAGCCATCATATGTGCCATGGTAAAACCTCCATCAGCGGGTTATTTTTAGCTTGTAAAGCTATTTGTAGACCATCAGGAAGAAAAAATCAAGCAAAAATCTATAAATTTCTTATAGTTAGGATAAATACCTAAATTATTTATCAAAAATAGTGCTTAACTATAGTTTTCTAAATAATTGAAAAACATAAATATATTTCAATTATTTGCCCGAACAGCTGAATAGGTACCTAGGAAAATAACTATTAAAATCAATATGATATGGGTTTAGACATTTATTTGTGTCATAATCCTGCGGCGAAATTTTAGATGCTGAAATTAGGCTATTTTCTTATCTATTTAAGAAAATATGGTGATTGTAATTTTTGGAGTGATATCGATGAAATACGTTCTACTCATTGTCCTGGCCCTGATGATAGCCACAGTGGCATTTGTCTTTGGCTGGTTTGGCAGTGATAGCAAGAATGTTGTGGTGAGTGTGCCTGTCGCTGAGACTCAAACAGTTAACGAGGCGGCGGATGAGAATGAACTTGCCGAAGAGGAACGTTATGCAGCGATTCTGGCTGAATACAAAAAACTGGAAAAGGCGAGAAGAAACCTGGATAGAAAACTAGCGCGTATCAAGGGCGTTATGTGGAATGTAAAATTACCAGCCGAACAAGCCGAGGAAATAGTGAGTAAAGTTAGAAAAGGCTATGCACTTCTAAAATCAAAAAAGCTTCTTGGGGCATTTTCCGGCTTGGAAAGCATCAGTGACGAGCTGGCACGTGTAGAGTATGCATATCAAAATCTGGAAGGCGTAATAGAGGAACTTAAAGCAGTAAAATTAGCGGAGTAGTCTGGTAAGCAGCAATGTTATGGATGTAGCCTGACTGATTAAGTCATCAAACATCTGCTTAATTCTAAAAGCAGACGTGGGAATCTATTCTATAACTCACAACATAAAAAACGACCTGTGTTAATTATGTTTAGTTAATTTCTCATTCACCGCTGCTGTAATTCTGGGTTCATCACTCACAAGTGCATCTTCCAATATTGTGATGCAGTTATCATTTTTCTACTCATATTTATGATGCAATATAAAGTTGATTTGATTCAATACGATTAAGCATACCCCTTGTGGGGGATGTACATATCATGAATGATGGCTATAGTTAAAAGCATACAAGGAGAGAATTCATACATTGGAAACTCATGTACAAGAGCCGTCTGATAACAGTAATGTTACAGTCCCAGAGCAGATCGATGAAGTCCGTAACCAACTTTTAGATAAATCTTTAGTTGTTATCGCGGCTCTCATCATCCCGACAGTGATCATTTCCCTACTTCGAGCACAGTCAACTGGCTGGCAACCGATAATGTTTCTGCATATTGTTTTAACAATGCTGATCTTTATCAGCATCATTCTACGCCGACGCCTCACTCTTCGGGCACGTACTGTCATCATATTTGGTAGCCTGTATCTAGCTGGAGTAGCTGGCTTGCTAACGTATGGGCTTATCGGCGGCGGGATACTACTTCTCACAACTGTTTGTCTGACTTTCACTATTGTTTTTGGGCTTCGAGCCGGGGTAATTGTCCTAGTAGCAAGTATCCTTATCTTAGCCACCACGGGGATAGCTGTGCAGATGGGAATCATTACCTATGCATTCGATTTCAATGTCTATGCGACTAACGCAAATTCATGGATTGCCACGGCAGGCGCTTTTGCATTATTTGTAGGTTTTCTCGTCATACTATTGGGTTTGTTCAATAAGTATTTGATTGAGGCAGTAGAAGTTGCCCATCAACGTAGTGAAGAGTTAATAAAAAGCGAAGAAAAGTTATCCAAAGCCTTTCATGCCACAAGCGATGCCGTGGCAATTACCCGTTTAAACGATGGCATGATTATATATGCTAATCCTGTGTATGCAGAGTATGTCAATATTCCCCTGGAGGAGTGCCTGGGTAAGACCACATTAGAATTAAATATGTGGGTTAATCCTGAGGATAGAATAGAACTAATCAAAAGGATGGAGGAAGTGGGTGAACTTAGAGATTTTGAAATTGAACTACGGGCAAAAGATGAGGAAATTAGACCTGTATCTATGGCGGCTTCCCTGATTGAAATAGACGGTGAGAATTTCATAGTGTCATTTAGTCGTGATATCACTGAGCGCAAGCAGGCTGAACAAGTGGTACAGGAAAGCCAGCGACAACTGACAACCTTGATGAGCAACCTGCCCGGTATGGTTTACCGTTGCAATAATGATCCGGATTGGACGATGGAATTTATCAGCCAGGGCTGCCAATCTTTGACGGGCTACAAATCTGAACAGATTGTTGGCAACAAGGAAGTTACATTTGCAGAGTTAATCCATCCGGAAGACTCTCAGAGGGTTTGGGATATTGTTCAAGAGGCTCTTAATAACAAGCGATCTTATAAAATAACTTATCGAATTATTACAGCTAACGGCGAAGAAAAATGGGTTTGGGAACAGGGCCAGGGAATTTTCGCTGCAAATAATGACCTGCTCGCACTAGAGGGATTCATTACAGATATTACCGAGCGTAAGCACGCGGAAAGGATACAGCAAGAAAGCAATGAACGTTTTAAGGCGGCATTTTCAGATGCCGGCACTGGAATGACCTTGGTATCGCTAGATTACACTATCATTGAAGCCAATTTGGCCTACTGTAATATGCTCGGCTACACGAAAGAAGAACTCACAGGAGTCTGTCTTAAGGATGTTACGCATCCGGACGATGTAGAGACAAGTTCTGATCACCACCACAAGCTAATTACCGGTGAGATTGATAATTACCATTTTGAGAAATGTTATATCCATAAGCAGGGCCATGAAGTATGGGGGCTTTTGAGTGTTTCAGTGGTCAAGGACAAAAGTGGCACACCGCTTTACTCTGTAGCCCAGGTCCAGGATATTACCAACCGCAAAAAAGCGGAATTGGATTTAGAGAACAGGACAAAACAACTCCTGGAAAACCAAAAAGTGCTTTGGGCGCTGGCTAAAGAAGAATTCACAGATCAAACATCGGCGTTTAATCGAATTGTTAAAGCAGATGCAGAACAATTGAATGTAGAGAGAGTGAGTGTCTGGCTTTTCAACGAAGCCCATACCGAAATTGTCTGCAAAGCCCTCTATCAGGGTGGCGAACTTAACAACGAAGAATTAATTCTCAGCGCCGGTCAGTATCCCCGTTACTTCCAGGCACTTGCAGAAAATGGTTTTATCATGGCAAACGATGCTCGCAACGACCCGGACACCAAGGAATTTACTGAGGGCTATTTAGTCCCGCTCGGGATCACATCGATGATGGATGTACCTATACACTTTCAAGGCGGGATTGTTGGTGTGATTTGTCATGAGCACACTGGCACTATAAGAGAGTGGTCAGTAGAAGATGAAGATTTTGCAAAATCCATTTCTGATATGTGTGCCTTGGCATTGGCTACGTCTGAAAGTAAGCAAGCGAAACAAAACCTCAGCTATCAGGCTTCACACGATACCTTGACGGGGCTGGTTAACCGAAGAGAATTTGAACGACGTGCGGAGCAGTTACTTTCAACCATCCGACAGGACAAGGGTGAACATGCACTCTGTTTTATGGATCTCGACCAATTCAAAATCATCAATGATACCTGTGGTCATACTGCAGGGGATGAAATGTTGCGTCAGCTAAGTGTTGTTCTACAAAATACAGTAAGACATAGTGATACTTTGGCCCGTCTTGGTGGTGATGAATTTGGTGTTTTAATGGAACACTGCTCACTTGATGATGCACATAGGGTGGCTACATCTTTACAAAAGGCCATACGTGAATTTCAATTCTCATGGGAAGGGAAGATGATCAAGATCGGAGTCAGTATTGGCCTAGTCTCCATTACAGTTGATGTAGAGAGTCTGACTGAATTGATGATACATGCCGATGCGGCTTGTTACATGGCCAAGGATCAGGGCCGCAATCGCATCCATGTATATCATGTTGAAGATTTAGAGATTGCACAACGTCACGGTGAAATGCAATGGGCGTCTCGACTCAATCAAGCGCTTGAAGATGATCGGTTTTGCCTATATGCTCAATCCATTGAGCCTCTTGATGGTAATATAAGTGGTCACTATGAACTTCTTATCAGGATGCTGGATGAAGAGGGTGAAACTATTCCTCCGGGGGCCTTTCTGCCCGCCGCCGAACGCTATAACCTGATCTCAAAAATAGATCACTGGGTAATTAAGAATTCCTTTCGGTTACTGGCAGAGAATCCTGAATTTCTAAATAAAATTCACTTTTGTTCTATTAACCTTTCGGGCCAATCTATCACTGAGAATGAATTTCTAAATTTTGTCATTGACCAGTTAGATAAAACAGGGATACCGGGTGAAAAAATATGCTTTGAGATCACAGAGACGGCAGCAATTTCTAACTTGAGTAAGGCGATAAAATTTATCTCAACAATGAAGGGATTCGGATGTCTGTTTGCATTAGATGACTTTGGCAGTGGTTTATCTTCGTTTGCTTATTTAAAAAATCTGCCTGTGGACTATCTAAAGATAGATGGTATGTTTGTTAAAAACATTGTTGATGACCCCATAGATCATGCGATGGTGAAATCGATTAATGACATTGGTCATGTCATGGGAATGCAGACTATTGCTGAATTTGTCGAGAACGAAATTATCAAGAACATGTTAAAAGAAATTGGTGTTAACTATGCCCAAGGTTATGGTATTGGAAAGCCAATGTCATTTGACACATTACTCAGGGCTCCAATTGATACTCACGATAATACAGCCACAATTTAAATATTAATAAAGGTCGACAGTTACCAAAATTAATGGACGCATATTTTCACTTGGAAACCTGACGTTCGAAAAACTTTTAAATCTGTACACTTATTACGTTTTGACCATTTGGATTCACAGAGCTAAGCTTTACCAGCTGTATTTTATTAGTCATTATTTCATCAGAAGTTACGTCAATTTGTGTGCGGATAAAGTTAGGGGTGTAGCCAAAATATCTGGCTGACCCTGTTTGCTCTGTCTTCGAGTTACCTTCCCACAAAATTGGAAACTCTCTATCAATATGTTGTTGCAGGTATGTGTTTTTCATCTCTGCTGCCAGTTGATGAAGTTCAATGCTACGTATTTTTTTTACTTCGTTCTTGACCTGATTGAGCAAGCTTGCAGCTTTTGTTCCTTCACGTTTTGAATAACTAAAAATATGTATATGTGAAAATTCGGTA
>JAKZTI010000068.1:0-10296 GCA_047517145.1 Gammaproteobacteria bacterium | reverse complement strand
TAAAGAAAGAATATCGCCGCACCGGTACGGGAACAAAAATTGTTAGGTGGCATGAGCGTGTGGCAAGTACGGCGGGTCTATTCAACATCTATATTCAGGTTCGCGAGCAAAATACGATTGCTCAAGATTTTTATTCAAAATTGGGTTACGTTGTTCTAGATAAGGTTCCTGGATATTATAAACACAAAGAGGTTGGTGTAATAATGTTCAAGCATATAGGTGTGAATAGAAATGCCACATAACAATCGCATTAAAAGGACCTTGTTTCACTCGGCCTCTTATTCGAGCCGTTAGATCTGAACGTCCGCTTTCAGTATAAAGCAGACATTCGATTATCTGCCAATACACGATACAGCAATAAAATGTGGGGGCAGCTTTGGGGGCAACTGGCTAACCTAAAAACAGGATTTAATATATATATTATGTAGTTACCTCTTCTGTTCGGCTGTCGCCGCCTCCACCAAATAAACAAACCACCCTTGCGGTGGTTTTTTTATTTGCGGTTGCGTCTCTGGATTTGATCCCGCACAGCGGGGCATTAACGAATGGGGTTCTATATGGCCGAGAGAGACCGACTCCCGCCGTAATCTCAATTGATGATGTCCTTTATTGCTTCTATGCTATTCTTTTAAATAAAACAAAAATGGAGCTTAAAATTGGTGCTTAAGACTAACAGATACTTTGGTGGAGATGTGGTCTCTATCTCATTTCAAACTGAGACATTGCCAGCCACGGTGGGCGTAATGGCGGTCGGTAAATACAAATTTGACACAAATTTAAAAGAGACCGTAACTGTGGTCAGTGGTGAGTTCACTGTCAAACTCCCCGGTAGTAAAGACTGGAAAACTTTTAGTATTGGTGAACAATTTATTGTCGAAGCAAACCAGAGCTTCCATTTAAAGGTTGCTGTGGAAACAGCCTACCTCTGTACCTACAGTAAAGAACCAAAAGAAATGGTTCTTAAGAAAAAACCTAAAAAAACCAAAAAAAGAAAAAAAATCATCTCACACATTAGTAGGCGTAAGCATGAAAGATATAACGTTGGTGATTTTCCAGTTGAAGTAAAAAAGCCTGATGGTACTAGATTAAGTGCTGCTTTAATTGATATCTCTTATCGAGGATTTCAAATAATTTGCACAGGACGAACATCGCGCATATTTTCTCAAGAGACTGGTATATTAACGGACGATGATACAAACGAAGTAGAGATTACTATAACAATAAAGTCCAGAAAGAAAGAAAGAAAAATTATCGCCGACTGCAGGATAGTCTATATTGCTAAAAATGATGATATCGAGGGAGAAAATTCATTCGTCGTTGGTTTGCAGGTAATAGATTTTAAAGGCAAGAGTCTCGCAATTATCAAACTGTTAATCAAAAAGCTAAATGCTTAGTCGCCTAATCATTCAATCTGTATACCCAGAAAGTAACAGGAACAAGTGTGAATTCCATAAATATATAAAGGGTGAGTATCGGTGCAGGCTGACCTTCGATAAAGAAACTGATGATTCTACCAATAACCAACCCCCCTGCAAAAATAAGTACGGTTATTAAAGCAACGTTCCTATAATCATCATTGAACGCTGAATATAACCAGAACAGACCCAGTGCAAGATATAAACACATTACTGCCCGGAATATATGGGCAATGTCAGGATTTAAATCGTTAATCTCCAGAAAAGTACGTGCGAACCATTTGGGACACACGCCATATAGCAACCCAATAATCGAAACAGAAATAAATGCAAAAATTAAATAGTATTTTTTTATCTTCATAAATACTCCCGCTCTCTTGATTTTAATTTATAAAGTTACAGACATGGACTGTCATCTGTATCAGATTCTACAACCATGTTGAACAAGCGCCCCATGGATGCCAGCGGAATATAAAACTGTGGTAACAAGGCTGCACCCGTCAGGCCACCGAGAGCCCCTCCTTTACTCAGGATTTCTATTTCAGGGTCCCTGATTGGGCCGGAGATTTTGATAGGCGTCACTATTAGCCCTCCTACCAGCTTCTTCTTGTCCGGAACCATAATCAGGTCAATGGTTTCGTTTTTCAGGTCAATCGTGCCTGTTCCTACGATCTTCATGGTAGGTGTATCCCATTGCAGTGCTTGTGTCTCAGCAATTCCATTATTGATATCTAAACTGGCAACGGCGCAGGTGATACTGGTGAAATCTTCCTTGCTGGCAAAGCTTCCGACAAACATCCCGAATAGATCAAACATAAAGAAATCGGCATTTTCTGATTGCATTTGCCCGTTCTCCAAAACAAGTTTATAAGTCCCGTTCAGATTTTCGGCAATATCATCGAGCCCTTGCCCTCTAGTTTGTAGATCAACCAGCATATTGACGGTCCCATTAAAATCCACCGGAGTATTGAATTGTGTAAACAGTCGTTCAACCGGGACATCATTGGCATCCAGTTTATACTTTATCTCGATATCGTCTCTTGTATTGATGTCTGTCTCCAGCTTCAGACTGCCGCCCTCAAACTTCACTTTCAGGGGTTCGATCTTGAGTAATCTGTCATCAAGGGAAATATTTGCATTAACAGTATCTATTTCGAAATCCGTACCAGTGATTTTATCAATATCAATTTTGAGTGACAGGTCTACACTGCCCAGTGAATTGATCGGAATATAATTACTAATGAGAAACAGGTTCTCTATTATGGGTGAATCTTTCTTATCTTCCTTATCACCGATCGTTTTTAAGTCAAAATCCCCTAAATGAATAATCGAACTGGAGAGGCTGCCACTTAAAGAGGGTCGCTCATTGTCAAACTTGAGACTCAAATCCGTACTAATGTCTGTCTTACCTATTTGGATAATGCCTTTGTAGTTACCGGAATCCTTATCACCTTTCAACTCCCCTTTACCGCTAATACTGCCCGAGCCGATAAAATTCTTGCCAAACAGATCACCAATAACCCTTAGATCCCTCGCAGTAAATTCAGAATTTAATTTATAGTTTCTTGTGCTTTGCGAGTTATCGATAGTGCCGACCAATTTGTAACTGAGTTCATTGTCATTCATCGAAGTCAGGGTTAGTTCTTCCAGTTTGATTTCTTCATTTGTCGAGACCAGTCGAACCTTACCCTTAACTGTTCCCAGTGTATCCAATGAGAAATATTGTGATTTGACGAACAGCTTCTGTGGGTCGAATAACAGTTCTGACTCGAGAAATAGTTCATCCTTGACTGGCTCATGCTTCATCCTGCCATCAAGCTTTAGTACAGGCTCTTGCTCTGTCCCTGCTATCGCCACAAAATTATTTATCTCAATATGTTGCCCATCGTATTTCAATTCTCCGGTGCTTTTTAAAGGCCCGTCATAGGGTATCTGTATGTCTATCAGGGAGACAGCCTGGCTGGTGGATGGGGCATTAAGCTGCACCTTCAAGTTCACGTTGGTCAATGTCTGCTTGTTTTTAATCCTGGCAATATCTGTGCTGCCATCAACATTAATTACCATGCCTCCGTCGATATTCGTTGAAGCCTTGAAAGGATCCAGCTGGCAACCATCCTTCAGATCTTTGAGATTGCCATTGAGTGTTATCTGCCTGTAGTCAGGCAAGACATCTGGTTTTGGAAGTTTCTGAAGGATGCCTGGATCATTAATCTGTGCAGAGATATCCAGATTGATTCCCTGGAATGATTGGAAGTTGTTCACCTTGCCAGCAAGCTCTAATTGTAATTGATCACCATTGTCCAACTTCAGCTTGATATTCTCTAAATGTATTAACTCACCGTCACCGACAATTCGATAGCTTGCCTGCATGTTGCCGAGTCCGGAAATTTTTTGTTCAAAAACCCTGGAAAAGAAATTAGATGCGGGACCAGTCATTTCAACATCCAATGTTGAATTTGCGTAGCTTATTTCATCTGCACTAATATTGAATTCCGTTTCACCGCTGGCTGATATCTTTAATCCCGACTCAATTGTAGCGCTAGCTGTCAGCTCTGATATTTGTATAGTATTTCCTGACCCGGATAATCTACCCGACAGTAGCAATTCGCCCAGAGGATCTGTTTTTATATCTTGAGATATTTTTTGCAGGATATGTTCATGCCTGATCTTGGTTGAGAATTCCAGTTCTGTACCCTGCCAGGTATATATATCAGCAACATTACCTGACACATCTAAAGTCAGCTGATCACTGTTATCCAGTTTCAGGGTTATCTGTTTCAGACTGAGTTTGTCATTGATGCCATGTAATCTGGCACTGGCCGAGAGGCTTCCGGCTATGGGCGATTCCGGAAAAAATATCTCGTTTATGAGGACAAGCTCATCTGAGTGGGCGGTCAGCTCAAGATCAGCATAGCTGTTATCAGCTGATGAACTGATGGTTCCGATGACTGATAATGTCATCTTTTTGCCGATAATATTTAAATCTAACGGCACGGCATCGTCAGACTGTAAAAATTCAGCCAGACTTTGAATTTGCCCGTTTACTGAATATTCATTTCCAGCCAACTTGCCCCTGGCGCTCAGTTGATAGATACCTTGCTGGTTCTCATCAGTTATCTGCAGATCATTCAGATTAAAATAGATTTCAGGCTGGTTTGGACGACGATAAATCAACTCCAGATCATGTATCGCCGCCTCCTCTATCAGAGGCACCAGAAAGTCAGGCTGGTTTGCAGAAGACGAGAGTTCTTTATTGTCTACGGTTTGAACAGTGCGCTCATTGATGTGGATATCCACATCATTTATCTTTAAGGCTTTGAACCAAAGGATGCCATCCCATAGTGGTGACAGTTTTATCTGAGCTTCAATGTCATCGATCTGGACATCATAGCCGCCGTTAGCCGATTGCAGACTTACACCAGAGGCAGAAAAGGATGGTTCTGATGACAAATCAAGTGTAAACCCACCGTCAATGGCAAGGGTCAGCTCGGTATTACTATTTACCAGGCTTATGAGGATTTTGCGGTAATCTTCATCACCCAGTACCGTGAATAATATACCCGCAATAAGGGCAAACACTGCAAACAATACAATTAACGGCACAAATATTCTTTTTATCCAGCGCATATATCAAACGGGGTCTATTTCAGGTTGCCTAACATAGCATGATAGGTTTCAATTAGAAGTCTGACTAGAGAAAAAATAAAATCAATTGAAAATAAGATAAATGGAATTCCTCACCGTCAATATTCCGGGAAGATTAATCATGTTTAAAAACAGACTCATTTTTCTTATCTTTGCATTAAGCATAAGTGGTTGTCAGTCAACCTTTGGGCCTGGCGCACTTGAGCGAACACATCCTGCTTACAATAAGTCCATTTCTGAAACACTAAGCGAACAGATGTTAATTAATCTTGTTCGACTGCGGTATCGTGAGCAACCATCCTTTCTTGAGATTGGTAGTGTTACTGTCTCCCCCAGAATATCAACCTCAGCAAATTTTGATACGGAAATTGATTTAGGACCGGGGGGTAACGTTATTCAACCAGGTGTGGGAGTTGAATATTCTCAAAGTCCAACAATTTCTTATACGCCACTGCGTGGTGAAGATTTCCTGAAAAGCGTACTTTCTGCCATATCACTCGAGGCCATACTTGTGATGACCCAATCCGGCTGGAGTATTGAACGGGTTTTTGGCATAACAGTAGAACGTATGAATGACCTTTACAATGCGCCGAGTGCTTCGGGACCTACACCATCTCTTGAGCCAAAACGCTACGAAAATTTTGCACGTGCTTTGGAAATATTTCGACATTTACAAAGGGAAGGCGTGATGGAAATTGGACCAAATATTATGTTGGATAAAGATGGCCATGAAATAAGTAAACCAACTGAGTTGGTAATGCAATTTTCCCCAAGCAAAACTGAACAGGTCAAAAGTGAAGGACAGGAACTGTCGTCACTGTTGGGAACGACGGCTGTCGATCATAAGGTCATCATCTCTGCCGATTTCCTGAATAGGAATCCCAGCCTTCTTGGTTTACGTATGCGTTCTATTATGAGTGTGATGTTTTATTTGTCTCAAAATATCAAAGCACCAGATGAGCACCAACAGGCAGGTCTGGTCACAGTGACAAAAACTCAAGGGGGCGATGAATTTAACTGGAGCGATACACCAGCGGGAAAACATTTCGTTATTCTTTCAAGTAAAGAGCGACCGGGAAATGCGTATATATCAGTCCCTCATAGAGGTTACTGGTTTTATATTGCCAATGACGATCTGGATACAAAATCATCTTTCTTACTTTTACAACAGCTTTTTAGTTTGCAGGCCGGCCAATCTGTGAGTAAAGAACCGACACTGACATTACCCGTCGGCGGTCGATAATTGTCATTAGCGACATTAATGTAGATACAATAACAGCAGAGCCTGTGGTAGCATCCACGCCACTCTTGGCGGACGTATGGAATATTGATGACCCGTTTTCCCGGGTTTTATTTTGTAGATTGCCAATCTTTTCTGAACGTATTAATTTGAGATTTAATTATGATTAGTAGACTAAAAATGTTTTTCAAGGCTTCAATGGTATTGCTGATGTTTCTTTCCGTGGGGGTTCAGGCAGATACCCTGGACGACATTATCGAGAGAGGAACCCTGAGAATTGGCGTTTCATTGTTCGAGCCATGGACCATGGTGGATGAGACAGGAAAACTTTCCGGTTATGAGATTGATGTAACTACAAAGCTTGCACTGGATATGAGTGTTAAGCCGAAATTCATCGTCTACAAGTGGGAAGACATTATTCCGGCACTCAGGAAAGGTGAGATTGACATCATTGCTGGTGGCATGGCTATTACTCCAGCCCGTGCGCTCAAGATCAATTTCAGTAATCCATATGCTGATTCAGGTATTAGCCTGTCTACAAATACCAAAATGACCCGTGATATCAAGAGCCTCGATGAACTCAATATGAATAACATTATTATCTCGGGTGTATCTGAGTCTATCTCTTATGAACTGGCGACTCGACTGTTTGATAAGGCCAATGTCAAAGCCTACAAAACTGCAGAAGAGGCGACGAACGCAGTTCTGAGTGGTGAAGCTCATGCCTACGTAGCAACCTCTCCCCAGCCTGAATTCCTTGCACTCAAATATCCAGAGCAAATTGATATACCTATGACGAAACCCTTGATTTCCTACAAGGCTGGTTTCGGCGTCAACAAGGGCGGACAGGAATGGTTAAATTTTCTGAATGCCTGGATTACGGCAAGGACAGCGGACAAATGGCTCTCGGCTACCCATAAACACTGGTTTGAAAGTCTTGGGTGGCGCAAGGAAGCTCCCTAGTAATGTCTGTCGCTGTCATGAATCCTGTCATGATCCCTGGAAACAGGCTGTTGGTCTGGCTTGGCTTCCTGCTTGCCTCAACTATTATAGTGGCTGAGACAAGTACTCAGCTCGATCTCCCGCCAATGTACGATGAAGTTATTACCGAAGAGATCTATGAAGATGCAGGAGGTTGGCGTGAATCCACACCGACCGAAAATGACTGGAGGGCCCCGCCGAAGAAGGAGAAACAAGGCAGGATCAGGTTAGGCTTTGATGCTGAAACTTCCTATAGACAGATGGGTGATTTACCCAGGAATGATTATTATGCCCCCAAACAAAATGGCTTGAGTGAGCGCAAGCCAACAAACACTATATTCAGATTAGATTTCTGAAATTAACATTTGATTCTATGAATGTGTTTAAGAAAACAGATTTAACTTTGTGTATATTCACCTTCGTGCTTTCAGTTCCGGTATTTGCTTCTAATATGCAAACTGAAATAAACCATTTAATTGCATTTCTGGAAAACTTGGAATGCCAGTATGAAAGAAATGGAAAAATACATACGGAATTTGTCTTGTTCAAATCACTAATTTAACCACTGGATAATACGCATGAGTAAAATATTGCTGGTAGAAGACAATGAAATGAATCGTGACATGTTGTCGCGACGACTGGAGCGAAAAGGTTTCGAGGTGGTCATGGCCGTTGATGGACAGGCCGGTGTCGACATGGCTTCGTCAAGCAATCCGGATATCATCCTGATGGATCTTAGCTTGCCGATAATCGATGGTTGGGAGGCGACGCGCCGTATCAAGGCCGATTCCGCCACACAAAATATTCCGGTGATTGCGCTCACTGCACATGCCATGGCCGGTGATGAGGAAAAGGCACGTGAGGCTGGTTGTGATGACTACGATACCAAACCGGTTAATCTTAACCGACTACTTGAAAAGATCGGGAATCTTCTGGGTAGCCTTTAGACTTATCAATGACTAAAAACGAGATAATCTCGCTCAAAGAAAAGATTGCTTTACTTGAAGAAGAGAGCAATGCATTGATTACAGAGAAGCAGCGTTTGACCTACTTGCTCGCCGCATCACCCGCCATCATTTACAGCTTTGAAGCCAAAGAAGATTATCTCCCTACCTTTGTTAGCGATAACATTAAAAAGATGTTTGGCTACGAACCATCGGAATATCTTGAAGACCCCAGGTTCATGCCATCACACATTCACCCTGATGACATTCGCCGTATTGACAAGGAGTGGTCGCATCTATTCAAAGAAGGACACCACGTTATCGAGTACCGTTTCCGTCGCAAGGATGGCACTTATTGCTGGGTGAACGATGAGCTTCGCATGATTTGTGATAAAGACGGAGAGCCCGTCGAGATTGTCGGTGCCATGAACAATATAAATGCACGCAAGAAAGCTGAAGAAGAGCTTGCCGTAGCAAAAAACCTGGCTGAGCATGCCAACCAGGCCAAGAGTGCATTTCTCGCCAACATGAGCCACGAATTACGCACGCCGATGAATGCTATCCTCGGTTATAGCGAGATGCTAATGGAAGAAGCTGAAGATCTGGAACAGGAAGATTTCATTCCTGATCTGAAAAAGATTAACCAGGCAGGAAAACACTTGTTGGCGCTTATAAACGATGTACTCGATCTGTCGAAGATCGAGTCCGGCAAGATGGAGGCCTTTGCTGAAGATATTGATCTGGACATACTGATCGATGAAGTCAGTGCCACTGCACACCCCTTGCTGGAGAAAAACAAAAATTCTCTGGCCATCGAACGTTGTAAGGATATTGGTGTGGCCTATCAGGATATGACCAAGCTGCGCCAGATCCTGTTCAATTTGCTCTCAAATGCGGCCAAGTTTACCCATGAGGGTACCATCACTCTGCGTGTCGTTCGCACTGAAGAGGCCGGAGTGAGTTGGTTAACATTTTCGGTGAGTGATACCGGGATCGGCATCGCTGAGGACAAGATCGAGCATGTTTTTGAAGAATTTGCCCAGGCAGACGATTCAACGACAAGGGATTATGGTGGCACCGGACTTGGTCTGTCTATATCGAGAAGATTTTGCAAACTGCTTGGTGGTGATCTCAGCCTTCACAGTAAATTAGGTGAAGGTTCTACTTTCACCATTCGTATACCCACCATTTTGCCTGGAACGACGTCGCAAATAATATCTGCAGAGTCATCACAGGAAACGCCCGACTCGTATCTGGAATCTATCAGGGATGTTGAACCAGGTTCTACGATACTGGTGATTGATGATGATCCGGAAGCCTGTGAAATTATTGAACGTTATCTGGTTAAAGATGGTTTTAATGTGGTTGTGGCGACCAGCGGCGAGCAGGGTTTGCGGCTGGCGCAAGAGATACATCCTGCTGCTATTACCCTGGACGTAATGATGCCGGGCATGGATGGCTGGGCGGTGCTACGAGTACTAAAGGCTGATCCGAAAACACTCGACATACCTGTGATTATGCTGACCATGATGGATGATCGGACACGCGGATACTCTCTAGGTGCAGTTGATTACTTGACCAAACCAGTTGACCGTAAGTTGCTGCAAAAGACACTGAGTCACTATTACTGTACTGAAAAATCCTGCCCGGTACTGCTGGTTGAGGATGATATCGAAGCCCGTAGGATAATGGCGCACGCTCTGGATAAAGCTGGCTGGCAGGTATCTGAGGCAAATAACGGCCAGGAAGCACTGGATATGATGCCTGATGTTCAACCCCACTTGATCCTGCTGGACCTGATGATGCCGGTGATGGATGGCTTTGGTTTTCTGGCTGAGATGCGTACCAGGCCTGAATGGCAACACATACCGGTGATTGTTATCACTGCGAAAGACCTTAGCAATGAAGACCGTGCCAGGCTCTCTGGATGTGTTGAAGAAGTTCTGGAAAAGAATGCCTATACCCGTGATCAGTTACTGAAACACATGCGCGAATCTGTAGCATCGATCAAAATCAGCTAATCGTCATGCTATGAACCTGCGACTGAAATTTGTCCTGCTTATCATTGCAC
>JAKZTI010000067.1:0-2703 GCA_047517145.1 Gammaproteobacteria bacterium | reverse complement strand
CCCCTATACTGTAGAGGTCGCTGTATTTGTTTACACCTTTGCCACGAATTTGCTCTGGACTAATATAAAACATGGTACCAACGATTTGCCCAACCTCTGTTAGTTGACTCGTGTCGCCCAAAATCTTAGCAATACCAAAATCAGTAATCGCCAAACTGTCATCAGCCCTGAATAGGATGTTTCCAGGCTTCATGTCGCGATGAATGATGCCAACTTTATGTGCTGCACCGATGCCCTCACCTATCTGCCGCATATAGGTTATGGCAGCTTCTGTCGACAATGGTTTTTTAAGTCGCTGTGCCAAATCACCATTGGGACAATACTCGATCGCGATGTAGGCATAACTTTGGGCGAATGCTCTTTCGTAGATACGAGCGATATTTGGATGATCCAGCTGACCAATCAACCTATATTCTCGGATGAAGCGTCTCAGAGTGTCTTTATTCTCGACATTGGCGAGATCGAGAACCTTCAAGACAACCTGTAATTGATCTTCCTCTCTTTCAGCCAGAAAGATATTGGCCATGCCCCCTTCACCAATTTTATCGATAACCTTGTAACCAGGCAATTCGCCTTCAATAAGCTTGTGAGTATTTGTTGTACTAGATTTGGCTTGATTCCTTGCTTCAGTTACTTCCTCTTCGGATACTGCCTCATTTTTCGGTGCAAACATAAGCGTTTCTTCTAACATCGAGGCATTATCATCAGTGCTAGCAAGCGAGTCAGCGTTAAGCACCATGGTTTTTTCAAATTCAGGAGCAACGACCGGCTTAGTCACTTCAGTAGTCTTCGTCAAATTAATGTCCGTTTTCTGAAGTTCTTCCCCAACTATAATGGCAATACGTTCGCTCAATCGTTTTGCCGACAAATCATCCTTGTTAAGGTAGTCCTCAGCACCCAATTTGATAGCTTGTACCGCAATATCTTCGTGGCTGTAGGCCGTCATAAATAATATCGGAGGTATATTTGAATAGTGACTTAAAATTTTAAGCCAATCCAAACCATCTTCATCAGGTAAACCTAATTGATAATCGAGTATTAATAGATCGTACTGAGCCCAGTTGAAATCCTCTGCAGGTAATCCTTCAACTGGATCATATAATTCTACTTCGACACTCGGCCAATTCCGAGAAATACAATATTTGATGAAATCTTTTATTGCAGCGCTATCATCAATTATCAATATTTTATTTAACATCGCTTTATCCTATAGGGTCTGCTTGTTTCGAAAATATACGCGGCAGATCCAAAATTGGTACAGTGCCATAAGTATCATGACTAAAACAGGAAATTGCCAGCTTTGACCACGCTTCAGGCGAACCGGGTAATTCACATGCCTGTTTATCGTCTACTTCGATACGTATCGGTAACTGCGCTGTCAAAATTGCCCCATATTCTTGCATATCCCTTTGCTCAGACATATAGGAAACGACACATAGAAACATGTTCTCTGGCTTGTTCGCATTTTTATCACCAGACGGCGCGCCATACAAGAATAACCCAACATCCAGTAATGATAAATGTTGCTCCTGCCACAAGATTTGGTATTGGCAAAAGCTATTCTTTCTTGAAATTGGCATCAGATCTTGAATTTCAGAATGTATGTGAACCATTTCCAAAATCCCTATCGCTGCATGCGAATCCTCTGTAATTGTCAATATCCAGGCATCACTTACTGACATGGCTTCACCTGAAAAATCAAATTTAAATTTATTCTCAATTTGTAGCCCTCAATCGTTCTATTTCTTCTAAAAGAGCTACTTCGGAGAATGGCTTGGTTACGTGCGAATTAATCCCCGCCCTTTCGGCTTGTTCACGATGTTTTGCAGATGAACGAGAAGTAATCATAATAATGGGTAACTCTTTAATTGATTCCTGGCTACGCACATAAGCTGACAACTCGATACCATTCATCCTTGGCATTTCCATATCAACTAATAAGATGTCAGGTATGAACCCTTCGAGTATCTCAATGGCTTCGATACCATCTCTGGCTGCCCTTACTTTATAACCCGCGTCCTCCATAAACTGGGTAAGTGATCGGCGTACACTTAATGAATCATCCACGACCATTGCAGTTGGAACCTGGAATCCTCCCTGTCCATCCTCAGTTGAATATGCAGATTCCATTAAATCCGGATCACGCAATAATTCTGGTAAATCCAGCACCGGAATGACGCTGCCATCACCCAGAATAGTGACGCCTAATATGCCATGTAATCTGGGAATATATCTCCCCAGATTTTTCACCACCTGTTCACGACTATCAATCACGCTTTCTACCAGGATTGCATTAGCACCTTCCTGGTTTCTAATCAGGATGATCGGACAAGCAGTCCGGTTTGAAGATCTACGATCCTGGATTTTTAAAAGAGCCCCAAGTGATTTAACAGGATAAGTCTCGTCACCTAACTGCAATATTGTTCCATCATCTGTTTCAATTAATTCACCATCTTCTGGAGATAATATTTGCTCGATACCATGAATCGCAACAGCAATAAGATTAAATCCACATCTGAGCAGCAAAATATGTGTTGAAATCATAGAAACAGGTATTTTCATCTCCATTACACAGCCCTTACCAGCCTCTGATTCCAGATTTAATTCACCACCCAGCTTATTGACACTGAAATTAACTGCATCCATACCAATACCACGACCCGATACCTGGGTGGTCTCAGTACGCGTTGAGAAATTAGGTTT
>JAKZTI010000066.1:0-3301 GCA_047517145.1 Gammaproteobacteria bacterium | reverse complement strand
CTGGTAATTTCCAACAGAAATATTTTTTGCTTCATACATTGCTGTATCTGCATTCTTTAATAAATCATTAATATTATCTGCATCACCTGGAAATATAGCTATACCTACACTTGCGGTGATATTGAATTTGTGAACACCTACAGCAATAGGAATAGACAATAACTCAGTGATTCTCCTGGCTAATGTCCTTGATTGTAATAGAACTTCTTCATCATTTACGTCTGAAATAACAACTGTAAATTCATCACCGCCAAAACGTGCAACTGAATCATAAGAACGTGCACATTTGAGTAGCACTTTAGACACTTCAATCAATAACTCGTCACCAATTGCATGGCCTAGTGAATCATTTACATTTTTAAATCGATCAAGATCAATAAACAGCACTGCAACATTTAATTTATTTCTTTTTGCTCTTTCTATAGCTTGTTCAAGTCTGTCCTGAAACAGGTAGCGGTTTGGTAAAGTTGTTAATGCATCATAATGTGCCTGATGGAACAGCTTGTTTTCCCAGATCGCATTTGAAAATGCGACTGCTGCACGGTCAGAAATTTCTGTCAAACTGTCACTCAGTTCCTGGTTTATTTCTGTGCTTTCATGAAAACAGGAGCATATGAAGCCCAAAAGGATTTCCTGGTTTCGAATGGGATTTATTAAAAAAGTAGTATTACCAAGCGTTATTAATGGTGACAGGTAAGCATGTTTGTCCGCCTCTGTTTTTATAATTATTTCATCAGTTTTATTTAATTCAACTACCTCTGACTCTTCAAGAATAAAATTAGTATTCGAAATATCATTATCTGTTTTATCATTAAAAAATAAAACACCTTCATTGCCTTTCTCTAAATCCAGAATAAAAACTGCAATATCATCTGCAGGAATGATCGATGGTATATATTCAATCAGGACTTCAACAATATATTCCGAATCAGAGGTAGATAAAATAAGTCTGTCTATTTTTGCGAGCGTTTTTATCCTTTTGATTTGTTCATATATTTGATGTGACATAGTATTGAATGTTGAACCCAATACTTCAAACTCATCATTGCTTTCAATATTGACTGTTTTTGTATAGTTACCTGCAATAATATTTTTTGCCCCCTGGGTTAATTTTAATAGTGGCATCAAAGAACGTCGCATTTGAACACTACTTAATACAAAGACAATTAACAGCGTTATTAATATTGATTGAGGTAAAGCATCGATATAATAATCATATTCAAGAAATGCATCATTTCTAGGCATAAAATATATGATTGATATGCCATTAAAGCCAAAAATACCGTCTAAAAACAGATCCCATTGATTACTCAGATAATGAATGTCTTCTAGTGTTGTTCCGTATAAGTCATCTTTATTAGAATCCAATTGATCTTTTATTTTTGATAAGTTATCAGATTGATATAATAAATCTGGACAATATAAAAATAGATTTTTATCAACTACAGCACAAAATAGATCATCTTCTTTGATTACAAGATTCCATAAATAGGCAGGATTCAAAACCGCAACCAGAATCTGCCTGGCATCAGAATCAAGAACATTCAACATCAATAATTGAGGTTGATTGTTGTCCGAATTTTGGGCTAGCAATAAACGCTTGTTTTTATTGAGATGGTTTTGTTGATAATCAGTTAATTCAAAATTAACAACATCTTCACCAAATATTTCTTGTTTATGCCCTTTGCTGTCAGTGATGTATAAACTACTAAACATCGCCTTTAGCCAGTCATTTCTTCTGATCAGATCAATATTATCAATTGATTTACTGACGTTGACTAAATTACTCTCCATTGTAAGTAGTCGATCATTCAGGGTTAATCCTACAGCACGACTCTCGGCATAAATCTGCCGAGTAGCATTTTTTTTAAGTAAACTGGAAATTGTATAGAATGAAATCAGGGCAAGAACAACCACAGGAATAATTGTTGATATAAAGTACTGACTGAAAAGACGGCGTGAAAACTTTTTACTATGTTTCTCTTGTTTTAGCATTTTTATTGATTAATAGTACAATGCTACTCCTACATATGCACCATTTCTCCCCCGGACAATATCATCATGACTGATTGACGCCGTTAATGCTGATGTTGTTTTCCCATCAGGCCCCATACTATAAAGATCGTAGTCCGAGTTGATTGGCACCAGGTTTTTATCCTTTCTCTTTTTACCTAGCCCCTGCACATTATCATGATTAGTATACTGGTAAGGGTTTCCCCAGGCATCGAGTGGAACCGGATCAAAAACATCTTCAAGTGAATCTGGAAAAAAACCGTTAGTATCGAAAAAATCGTCAATAAGATCCTGCATATCATCAATCTCTTCACTTGCGTCCGCTGACTTGGCCGTATCTACTAAATTCATCACCGCAGGTGATAATGTTGCATAAGTCAAAGCTATAATGACTAAAACTACGGCAAACTCTATAACAGTGAATGCCTTGTTTTGCTGCCTTTTATTTACCGTAATATCTTTCATGGTGATTCACGGTTTAAATTATCAGTGTGTTATTAATAAGTATTAACTGATTATCATTTTCCGCTTCTGTATTATCGCCCATATTCGCCTTTTTCTGGATTATGTCAATTATCTGGAACTATAAATTCTGTAATTACGGTCGAAAGCCGTTGTCATTGGGATTCCATGTAAGCTTACTCGTACAGATTTCAGGAAGTCGGTGTTTGGGAAAAGCACTCATCCTGTACCAATCTGGTACAAATATGACCATAATTCATCATGATACGGTGCTATCATTCACGATGAATAAATAATAAAACAAGGGTTACTTGTATTGGAAAAATCCCACCGCAATTCCTTACAACCTGGTTATAAACATCAAGTGTGAACCAGTCAAATTATAATAAGCGCTAGTATTTAGTGTCCGCTTTCAGTATTAAGCAGACAGTCAAATTAAATGTTCTGAGCGTCCGTTATCCAGCGTAAGCGGACGTTTTGATTGAATTAACGAATGGTGTATTACTTAAATCTATGTTTTTTTGATATGTTAGAGATTAACTGAACATCTATCAGCCATTTGATTCTCTTTCAGATCTTAAACGATTTATTTCCTTTCTATAATCTTCCGACCAACCTCGTGGTAACTCGTCATTATTTTTTGGGAGAGGAATCTTTCTAACTGTCGCCATCCAGTCACCAGACCTAAACCAGACTATTTTTATTTTACCAATAAGAAATCTTCTAAATGCTCCATATTGAGGTTTTCCGATTAATTTGACATCCCCATTTGGTACTTCTCCTTTCTTTAATGCGTTATGCCATAACCTCACTCTGGATTTAATAG
>JAKZTI010000065.1:0-13142 GCA_047517145.1 Gammaproteobacteria bacterium | reverse complement strand
TCTTCATCGAGTTCATCTTCGATGGCTTCTTCAACTTCATCTTCTTCTTCAAATTTTAGAATAATGTCAAGAGACGTCGTGCCTCCTAACTTGTCGTCAATCAATTTGAGTCCACGATAGATTTCAGTGTCCTTACTGAAGTAATCAATAAAACTATTCTCTACTTCGAGTTTCGAAATCCCGAAAATACTGACCACTAATAAAACAACAGATAATAGTAAGACTTTATTGCCATGATTTACCGTTAATGCAGACAGGGCAGGCATCATCTCAAAGCCCTCATGCCTGTCTTCCTCAGGTTCAGGCCTTTTCATCAATACCAGCAAGGCAGGAAACAACAGGAAGGTTGTAGTAAACGTGACTGTCAGACCAATTGTCATCATCCAGCCAAAATCAATAACAGGTTTGATACCACTCACCACCAATGAGCTAAAGGCCATAATCGTTGTTAGTGCGGTATAAAGACAGGGCCAGACCATTTTGCCGGCCATCTCCATGACCAGATCTTTCTGATCTAGTTCAGGTAAATCCTTACGCAGTTGTCGATAACGCACCACCAGATGAATATTCATCGACATGGTGATGATCAACATCAAGGAAATAAAATTGGAGGAAATTACGGTCACATCCCAGCCAACGAGTCCGAGCAAGCCAATCATTAATATTCCGGCGTAGATACAACTTAGCAAGGGAAGTGTTACCCAGCGTGCCTTCCTGAAGATGATAGTTAGCATGGCAACAAGAAAGGCAAATACACCGACACCAAAGACTACAAGATCTTTTTTGATGAAGCTGACCATGTCATCCGTGATCATGGTTACACCACCCAGATATAATGTCCCAAACTGCTCATATTTCTGCATGATTGCACGAACATTCAGAATATTTTGATGATCCTTTTCATTTATTTCAGTCTTGCGCACATAAAATTCATCAATAATGTCTTCCAGTTGCCGACTCTCATCCCTTGTTAATGAGCCTTCCTCCTGCTTGAGTAGTAGCGCATTTCTTTCGTACAACAATGCTCGAAATGTATCATCCCCTTTCAAATTCACCTGCAATGCGGTGGTATTACCATCGAGGCTAATAATCAGTTCCTTGAATATTGGACTTGCAATCAATTCAGCTTTGGCCTTTGCCTTGTCTACACCTTCAGATTCCAGTGTTCGATAATCACCGGTCACCTCAGACAATGAACCTTCGATCTGCTTTACCAGGGGAACATCCAGCAAAGTAACCACAGAGTCTGTTAATTCAAGTTGCTTTAGCTCATCTCTTAAACTGGCGATGATGTGCAGGGAGCTATCAGCAAATAGATCCTGGTCGGGCGTAAACGTAACGAATAGAAAATCCTTTGTGGCATAACGATCATTCAGTTCACGAAAAATTTTGAGATCCTTGTCATTCTCCAGCAACAGGGCATCTGCTGAAGCATCCAGCTTGAAATCTTTTGCATGGGAAACAAAAAATGCAAAAACCAGCAATAATAAAAGGATAGTGAAGATTGGGTGACTGAGCACCACACTGCGATAGCAATTTTTTATAATATTAATCATGAATATTCCATGAGGCTTTTGAATGATGGCAACACAGTGGATCTCCCCCTTCCCCGCATTAACGAACGTGTGATTCTCATTGACAGTCGTTGCTGAGTCAACCTGCATTGACAACAAATCAAGCATTCTAACAATTGCTCACATCTCGATAATAGAATACAGTCAATTTTCCTTTCAACAATGTGTAATGAACTTGCGGAATCTGATGACGATAAAACTGTTAATTACTGGTGGCACCATCGACAAGCAATACAACGAACTGAATGGCGAGCTGACTTTCGCTCAATCTGCCGTCGAAGATATGTTGGCACAAGGCAGGGTCAAACTGGATATTTTGCTTGAAACGGTCATGTTAAAAGACAGCCTGGATATGGATGATAATGACAGGCAACAGATTCTTGAATCCTGTCTGGCCTGTGATGAACCTCAAATCGTCATTACTCACGGTACCGACACAATGGTTGAAACCAGTCAGGTGCTTGCCACAAAGATCAAAGACAAGACCATCGTACTGCTTGGCGCAATGGTGCCTTATCAATTCAAGAATTCTGATGCCTTGTTTAATCTGGGCTGTGCTATTGCAGCGGTGCAAACTTTGGAGAATGGTGTTTATATCACCATGAATGGGAAAATTTTTAATTACGATGAAGTAATTAAAAATAAGGATTTGGGAGAATTTCAGGCCAAGTAATTATTTAGATTATATTTGGCTTGATAGCGAAATAACACTCAAACTACAATTTAATCCCACCCTCAATAACACCCTGCAAAGTCTCCGAATACAGTTGATGCTCAAGCTTCAACACCCTTGCCGCCAATGTTGCCGCATCATCACCCTCTTCAACTTTAATCCTCTCCTGCGCCAGAATTCTACCCTGATCATATTCACCATCCACCAGATGAATCGTCACTCCGGTTTCGGAATCACCCGAAGCAAGAACTGACTCATGAACATGAATACCAAACATTCCCTTGCCACCATATTTGGGTAAAAGAGATGGATGAATATTGAAAATCTTGCCCTGAAATTCTTCGAGTAATTGAGGTCCAATCTTTTTCATATAGCCCGCGAGAATGACCCAATCTACAGCATGAGATTTCAATGTGTCTGTAATTACATCATCGAGCTTTTCAGGATGTGTTTGTGTACTCAGATGAAATGCGGGAATGCCTGCCTCACGTGCGTATTCAAGCGCACCCGCAGTTGCGTTATTACTGATCACCACGGCAGGCTCAGCATCAAGTTTACCCGCTTTACAATCATTGAGAATGGCAAGCATATTACTGCCTCGACCAGAAGCTAAAAAACCAAGTTTGATTTTTTTAAGGTTATTCGTCATAACGATATTTTAACGTTAAAGCCTAGTTTTAATAATTTATCTGTTAGTGTTTTCCTGCTTGCAGGACAATGAAATACTGTCGCTGGAAATTCTCTTCTTACAGGATAATTTTCCCTTAGCTCATCAAAGTACTGACCACGTTGTTCAATACTTATATCAAGTAACTGCCTCAAAGAAGCACTATCACCCCTGACATCATAACTCGCCAGGATCGCCATTTGTATCGCTTCCTGATCATCCAGTTCAGACCCTAAAGGTAATTCAAGACTATTCGCGGCGGGTAAATCAAAGGCTGGATCCCATTTGTAGTCCAATTTAAAGAATTCACATATGGATTCAAAGATCATCTCTGTCGCATGAATCTTTCCATCGGCGCTATAACCTGCAATATGCGGCGTGCTTATATCACTCTGTGTGAGCAAATCTATATCAATGTCTGGTTCATCTTCCCAGACATCCAACACCACTTTCATATCTTTATGACTTGCTAAATGATTTTTTAACGCAACTTCGTTAATAACACCGCCGCGCGCAGTATTTATTAAGATGACATCGTCATTTAATTGACTCAGAAGTTTTGCATCAAGCAGATTTTGTGTTGGATAAGGTCCGTCACTTGTTAAAGGCACATGCAGGGTAATAAAGTCTGCGGAAAACAACTCTTGAAGATCGCGATATTTTTCACTAGAACCTGGGCCATTTCCAGACGCATCTTTTAATGGTGGATCATTGACAATGGTCTTAACACCCATCGTCTCAAGTAATTCGACGACATAAGAACCCGCCTCACCGCAGCCGATGACTCCGACTGTTTTATCTTTAAATTTAAAATCGTATTGGTCTGCCAGGACAAAAAGACTACTGAGGACATATTCAGCGACAGATCTGGCATTGCTTCCCCTGGCATGGGTAAAGCCGATGTCATTTCCTTGTAGATAATTCAGATCGATATGGTTTAGACCGCTGGTAGCCGACGCAACAAACTTAAGCTGGCTGCCTTCAAGTAACTTTGCATCAACAGCGGTGACGGATCGCACCAGTAGAGCATCAGCATCATGAATTTTCTCATCGGTAATTTCACGCCCATCACAAAGCATCACTTCTGCAAACTCGGAAAACGCCTGTGCGACATGAGGGATTTGTTGATCAGCAATAATTTTCATCAGAAGACTACACTCTGTTTCTGATCAATTGGAAACCATTGCAGCGATAAACTGTGTCGCTGCAATTTCTATCATTTGCTAGAAATGGCTTTCCTGGTCTGCGCCTTCTTTCTCCACGGCCATCAAGTCTTCTTTGGTAATACCCAAAGCCAGAGTCACCGGGCTGGCAACAAAGATAGACGAATAGGTACCAATCAGGACACCAATAATCAACGCTGTTGAAAAACCGTGGATAATTTCACCACCAACAAGGAACAGGGCCGTTAACACAAGCAAGGTTGTGACAGATGTCATAATGGTTCGGCTCAGTGTCTGATTCAATGAGGCATTCATAACTTCAATCGATGTGGCTTTACGCATTTTATGAAAATTTTCACGAATACGATCAAACACCACAATCGTATCATTTAATGAATAACCAATCACCGCCAGTAATGCCGCAAGAACAGTTAAATCAAAATCCATCTGCAAGACTGAAAATACACCGATGGTAATGATGACATCATGCACCAGCGCCGCGATTGCACCAATTGAAAAGCGCATCTGGAAACGTAAAGCGACATAAATCAGGATCCCTAACAGGGCATATAGCATCGCCAGGCCCCCATCTTCTGTCAGCTCTTCGCCAACCTGTGGGCCAACGAATTCAACACGTCTCATTTCTACTGCCTGTCCACTGGATCGCAATAACTCCAGTATCGAGCTACTAATTTCTGCTGTGTTAACACCTTCTCTTGGTGCAACACGAATCAAGACATCGCTGGCACTACCAAAATACTGCACAGTTGCTTCACCAAATTCTGAAGCAGCCAGGCCGCTACGAATACTTTCAAGTTCAACCACTTTATCGTAGCCAACTTCAACCAATGTTCCACCTGTAAAATCAACACCAAGATTCAAACCCTGAATAGCAAGCGAAGCGATGGAGATGATAATCAGGATGGAAGAAAATATTACAGCAAGCTTGCGCTTACTCATAAAATCGATGTTTAAATTTTCTTTTAAAAGTTTCATCTTTTTAGTTTCACTCTTTGTAGTCTTACAGCAACTAAATTCTTAATTTGTCCAACTTACGTCCGCCGTAAGTTAGATTAACCAATGCGCGTGTCACCATAATCGCAGTAAACATGGAGCAGATGATGCCCAGTGATAGTGTCACTGCGAAGCCTTTGATTGGACCAGTTCCAAAGCTGAACAGCACCATTGCCGCAATCAGGGTTGTAATATTTGCATCTGCGATAGTTGAAAATGCTTTCTCATAGCCTGCATGGATACTGGCTTGTGGAGAATTTGCATTGCGAACCTCTTCGCGAATACGCTCAAAAATAAGTACGTTGGCATCCACCGCCATACCTACCGTCAACACAATTCCGGCAATGCCTGGCAAGGTCAGTGTTGCTTGTAATAATGACAATAGAGCAACAATCAATACCAGATTCAGAGTCAATGCGACATCAGCGTACAAACCGAATACGCGGTAGTAAACCGCCATGAAGATCAACACAAGAATAAAACCAATCTTCACTGAGTTGAAGCCTTGGGTAATATTGTCTTTACCCAGACTCGGGCCCACAGTGCGCTCTTCTACAATCTCGATGGGTGCAGCCAGGGCACCGGCACGTAATAATAAAGCCAGGTTACGCGCTTCCTGTGTTGAACCCAGACCGGTGATATGGAATCTTTTACCTAGCTGTTCCTGAATTGTCGCGGCATTGATGACTTCCTCGATTTTTAGCCTTTTCTTGACCATTTCACCGTCTACATCCACAGTTTCTGTCTTGGTTTCGATAAAGACAACGGCCATACGCCTACCGACATTATCACGTGTTGCATTACTAAATTGCTTGGCACCTTTACCATCCAGGGTAATGGAAACGTCAGGACCACCGGAACGTTGGTCAATTCCTGAAGCAGCATCAATGATGGAATCACCGGTCAGCATCACACGTTTTTTCAATAGAATCTTGCCGCCGCTTCTATTGTTGTAAAGACTTGAGCCTGCAGGCACTGGTCCATCGATGGCATCCTGGACAGAATGATCATCATCAACCAGACGAAATTCCAGTGTCGCCGTTGCACCAAGAATTTCCTTTGCCCTTGCAGTATCCTGCACGCCAGGCAATTGCACCACTATACGTTTCAGTCCCTGTTGTTGAATCACAGGCTCAGCAACACCCAACTCGTTAACACGCTTTCTTAGCGTGGTAATATTTTGCTGCAAAGCATTTTTCTGTGTTTCTTTGACTACATCGGGGTTCAGTATTAAACGGGTTTCTGCTTCTTCCGTTTCTACTTCGATAATATCCAGATCACGAAAATTATCTTTAATTAGTTTTTCACCGTCGAACTTCTGCACAGCATCACGGTATCTCACCAACAAACCACCCTCATCATTCCGGGTAATAGTTTTATATCGCACCTTATTTTCACGCAGGGTTGTGCGTATATCTGAGACATAACGCTCTTCTGATGTTTTAACGGCAGACTCCATATCAACTTCCATAAGAAAGTGAACACCACCCCTTAGATCAAGACCAAGAAACATAGGCTCGCCACCCAAATCTCTTAACCAAACAGGTGTGTCTGGTGCAAGATTCAACGCCACCACATGGCTGATCCCCAGTGACACTTGCAAGGCATCCCGCGCCCTTAACTGGATTTCTTCATCTGCGAAGCGGATGGTCAGTCGACCATCAGCCAATTCCATTGATACAGGCTTTATGTCCACCTCATCCAATGCAATGTTAACTTGCAATTCAGTCAGTTCACTGACTTCTGCCGAAGCACTTGATGCAGAGATTTGTACTGCAGGTGCGCTGCCATATATATTCGGCAAGGAGTAGAGTATCCCCACTGCTATGACAATGAGTATGAGAATATTTTTCCATGAAGAATAACGGTTCATAAAATTTATCTGTTCTGGCTATCTGATCTGTTTTTTGTCTAAAGTGATTTGTCTAAAGAGTTTTCATTGTGCCCTTGGGCATGGTTGCCGAGATGGCATTTTTCTGTATTTTGACCTGAACTTCTTTGGCTATTTCAAGCACGATGAAATTGTCGCCAATTTCCTTAATCTTGCCAAGCATACCGCCAGTGGTAACAACTTCATCGCCCTTGGCGAGTGCATCGACCATGGTCCTATGCTCTTTTGCCTGCTTCATCTGTGGTCTGATAAGAAAAAACCAAAACACGGCAAATAGAATAAACAAGGGCAACATACTCATGATGCCACCTGATTGAGGCGCATCAGCGGCCCATGCATTATTGATAAAGAAATCCAGCATTGTTGACTACCTGAAATTGAAAGCGCGCTATTATGCCACAGTGTGAGCGGATTTGGTGCGTTTTGCGTAAAAATCCGAGACAAATTCATCCATAGACTGATCGCTGATTGCGGCACGTAAACCTTGCATCAGGGATAGGTAGTAATGCAGGTTATGAATCGTATTCAATCGCGCACCCAAAATCTCGTTAGTCTTATCGAGATGATATAAATATGCTCGGGTATAATTTTGACAAGTGTAACAAGCACATTCCTTATCTATAGGCTCGAGGTTGTCCCTGTTTACCGCATTACGCAACCGTACTGAACCAGTCGTTGTGAATAAATGTCCATTTCGAGCATTACGCGTTGGCAAGACACAATCAAACATATCAACCCCACGAAAAACTGCTTCGACAATATCTTCCGGTGTCCCCACGCCCATAAGATAACGTGGTTTATCTGTAGGCAATTGATGCGTAATCCCTGCGAGTATTTCCAGCATCTTTTCCCGTGGCTCACCAACCGAGAGTCCGCCAACGGCATAACCATCGAAGCCGATATCCAGCAATCCTTTCACCGAGGCCTGTCGTAGGTCTGGGTACATCCCGCCCTGAACGATACCAAATAATGCTGATGCATTATTTCCATGTGCAGTCTTCGAACGTTCGGCCCAACGTAATGATAATTCCATTGAAGTTCGCACTTGTTCTTCACTGGCCGGAAAAGGCGTGCACTCATCAAAGATCATGACAATATCCGAACCCAGATCATGCTGCACCTGAATCGCTTCTTCAGGACCAAGGAAAACATCATCACCGTTCACCGGTGATTTGAAATGAACCCCTTGTTCGGTAATTTTTCGTCGCTCGGCCAGACTGAATACCTGAAAACCGCCAGAGTCTGTCAAGATTGGGTAGGGCCAATTCATAAATTGATGTAGACCACCTTGCTGCTTCATGATCTCCATACCCGGCCGCAACATCAGATGAAAGGTATTGCCTAAAATAATCTCGCTGCCAAGTTCGCGCAGCTCCTCCGGCGTCATCGCCTTCACCGTGCCATAGGTTCCTACCGGCATAAAAACCGGCGTCTCAATATCACCACGAGGAAAAGTTATTTTCCCACGCCGGGCATTTTGGTCTGTATTTAATAATTTAAAATTCATATTTTCTGGTAGATAGTAGGTACCATGTAGTAGATAGATAACCTATTCCCATATACCACCTACAACATACCACCTACTAATTTTCACTGTTTATTAAAAACATAGCATCGCCATAACTAAAAAAGCGATAAGCTTCATCTATCGCATGCTGATAGGCATCCATTATATTGTCTCGCCCGGCAAATGCAGAGACCAACATCAATAAAGTAGATTCTGATAAATGAAAATTTGTGATCAAGCCATCAATGATTTTAAAATTATAACCGGGATAAATAAAAATATTAGTCTCGCCCTGATACGACTTTAATTTGCCAGCTTGCGCTGCCGTCTCCAGACACCTGATTGCGGTGGTGCCAACTGCAATGACTCGACCGCCCCGGGCTTTGCACTGCTCAACTTTCTCACAGACATCTGCTGACACATCAAGATATTCACTATGCATTTGATGCTCTTCGATATTATCAACCCGAACAGGTTGAAACGTACCGGCACCAATATGCAAGGTGACAAAAACACTTTCAATACCCTGCTCCGTGATTACCTGCATAAGTTCGTTGGTGAAATGTAAACCTGCAGTCGGTGCGGCAACGGCACCGGGGTTTCTTGCATAAACTGTTTGATAACGATCCATATCCTCAACATTATCTTCTCGCTGAATGTAAGGAGGTAATGGCACATGCCCAAGCTGCTGCATCAGCTCTAATACAGACATTTCACCAATGATATCGAGCACGAACATATCGTCCTCCCGCTCCAATAGCTCGAGTTTTATATCATCCTGCAAATGAATCATGCTACCCGGTTTTGGAGTTTTACTGGCACGAATCTGTACCAGCATCCGCTGATCATCCAGAATTCTCTCCAGCAGGATCTCAACCTTGCCCCCCGTCTCCTTATTGCCAAACAATCTTGCAGGGATCACCCGAGTATCATTAAAAACCAATAAGTCTTCTGCCTTTAATAAACCAGGCAAATTTGAAAACTCAAGGTCTGTTAATTTTCCAGAAGGACATTCCATTACCAGCATTCGGCTGTTGCCTCTTTGCTCGGTCGGAAACTGGGCTATCAACCCCTCGGGTAATTGATAGGAAAATTCATCTCGTCGCATGGGCCGCGATGGTATCAGAATTTAGTTAGCAGACAGTAATAAAGAGGTTTTAACGAGGGCCAAGTTTACATATACTTGCGCACCTGCTGACAAGCAGGTGTTGCCGGGGTGGCGGAATTGGTAGACGATGTGCAGGAAGCACGAGTGTCGCGAAGAACAGGACATTCAAGAGCGACCGCGCCGGCGCGTTTATATATGGTTTCAAAATATAAATAGGATACGATAATTAAAAATTGCCGGGGTGGCGGAATTGGTAGACGCGCCGGATTCAAAATCCGGTTTCTTCGGAAGTGCGAGCTGATGAACACCATCCATGGTGTTCACCCTACGGGCGCACTATGTGCGTCCAAATTCATTCCAGATGAATTTGTCAATTCTCGCCCTCGGCACCACTAAAACAGTACTATACAGACCATTCAATAATTTCCCGTTCTCCTTTCGCATCACCAAGGGGGAGAAAAATACTATTACGCAGGATAGGGCTTATGTTAAACATGACACGGCGGTGATTTTGATGCGGTTAAACACACCGATAATGAAATTGATGAAGGCAGATCCCAATCCCTTATTTTGATAAATTGTGCAATTAGGTTAAGTTATGAGTATCTATGCCAAACGATAATACTGATCTGATACGTTATTTCATATTTACCTCTGGGCGTAGTGGGTCATCATTGCTTGCTGCGATTTTAGCAGATACTGGAGCTAATTTTGGTATGAGCGCACCCTCGGATTGGGATCCTGAAAGCGGACAGATGGAAAACGCCAATATAAAAAAAGCTGCTCATCATTATCGACGCATGTACGATATTGAATGTGGAACTAATTATTTTTTAACACCTCGCATTGAAGCTCACTATCGGCGTAAAAGAGGGCAAAAATATCTAAAGATTGCACTAAAGGAAGCACAGTATTTGAAAAACGATGATTTGGATTTACTTGTACAACAGAGTTTTAGTTTAGGTTATATACCTCGATTACTGTTGAGCTATAGAAGATTTGAAGAAACCGCAGTTAGTATATTAAGAGGTCGTAAGCATGTAGGTCCTGACCAGATTGCTAGAAATTACGTACGTGTATACAGGCAGGGCTTGATGCTTGTTCACTGCTTTGGTGGTTGTGTAATTAATTATGAAGATATAGTTAATCCTGAAAGGAAAGAATGGATCGATTCTTTATCAGAAATAACAAAGCTCGGAAAAACAAAGTTACAAGCAGTAATTCGTGAACGAATAAGACCGAAACAGGAGATGACTAAATATCCAGTGATCTACCAAGATGCGTATGCTGTATTTAAAGCAATGGAAGACTTACGAGGAAAAACAATTGAGCCATCTTACCAGATCAAGCGTGCTATAATTAAACGCCTTCAAGGAATCTCCTGAAGATTGGAGCCGTAGGGACACTCTTTAAAATCGATTTACGTCTTTGAGCATTGTACTTTAACAAGCGGCAAATAATTCCAGCAGCTTTTTCATTGCGTTTTCTTCGATCTGGCGGATGCGTTCGGCCGGATACTGGGCAATTGATAGGAAAATTCGTCTCGTCGCATGGAACGCGATGGTATCAGAATTTGTGTTAGCGAATAATGGCGAATAATGACAAAGAGGTTTTAACCGCAGCCAAGTTTACATATACTTGCGCACCTGCTGACGAGCAGGTATTGCCGGGGTGGCGGAATTGGTAGACGCGCCGGATTCAAAATCCGGTTTCTTCGGAAGTGCGAGTTCGATTCTCGCCCTCGGCACCACATTCAATTCCTATATGTTCAATAACGTCCGTTTATCTTAGTAAAATCCACAAAAACAGGTGCTTTTATGGACAATAGCGTCCGAAGAGTTCCATTGACTTCCAGCCCATAATTGGGGTATATTTCTGGGGTACATAGTTTTGACGGGGTAAATGTACCCCAGTTTTGAAGGATGCCCATTTGTACGCTTTTTGAAGGAAAAGCTGAGGAAGCGACGATATGAAGCTCTCACGTACACGTTTCGCTATGGGTGTATCCGTACTGTTAATCAAGATACGGAGTAATAATTATGTCTCTCAATGCCAAGTCAGTTGAAGCGGCAAAACCAAAGCCAAAAACTAATCCTAGAGATTACAAAATCTATGATGAAACAGGATTGTATCTTTTGGTCAAAGCCAACGGTTCTAAGTATTGGCGTTTTCGTTATCGTTTTGATGGAAAAGAAAAGCTACTGGCCATAGGTGTCTATCCTAAAGTGAGTTTGGGTAAGGCCAGAATAGAGCAAGAAGATGCCCAAAAGTTACTAGCTAAGGACATAGATCCCTCAGCCGACAAGAAGCAACGAAAGTATGCGGACAAACTGAAGAAGGCAAATACCTTTGAAGCTATCGCTCGTGACTGGCTTAAGGAAGAAGAAAAAGGATGGACACCTGATCATGCCATGCGTGTTATTCATTCGTTAGAGAAAGAAATATTTCCTCATATTGGTGACATGCCTGTTACTCAGATCAAAACACCTGACATTAAAAGAGCTATTAATCTAATTCAGAAACGAGGGGCAAATGATATTGCCAAACGATCATTGCAGCGATGTTCGTCTATATTCGGTTACGCGGTGCAATCAGGTATTGCCGAGATAAACGTAGCCCGGGATCTGATAGGTAGTATCAAGGCACCAAAGGTAAGACATCAGCCCTCATTGAAACGAGATCAATTATCCGAATGTTTAAAACGTCTAAGTGCCTATGAAGGAATGTCACAAACCAAGATCGCATTACGGTTACTAATTCATACGTTTGTTAGACCTGGTGAATTGCGCGGGGCCAGATGGAATGAGTTCGATCTTGATGGCAAAGAATGGCACATACCACAAGAAAGAATGAAGATTAAGGAGGGAGGCGATCATATCGTTCCCTTGACCAGGCAAACCATAAAACTGATTAACGAACTGGAGCCGATCACCGGACGTTATGATTTATTGTTTCCAGGTGAACGCCGAGCAACCCAACCAATGAGTGAGAATACTTTGTTATTCATGCTCTATCGCATGGGCTACAAAGGCAAAGCCACGCCACATGGATTCAGGGCAACAGCCTCAAGCATACTCAATGAACAGAATTTTAATTCCGATGCAATCGAGCGACAGCTATCACATATTGAACGCAACAAAGTTAAAGGCGCGTATAACTACAATGCGGAATTTATGAAAGAACGAAAGAAAATCATGAAATGGTGGTCTGATTATTTAGACGATATTGAAAAAGAGAAGATTGTTGTTGCTGGCAAATTCAAGCGTAAGCAATAATATGCCTATCAGGTCTAGGGTAGCCCCCGAAAAGCCGGATTCCTTCATCCGGCCTGACCTGTGTCTTTAATGAAGGGTACTGGAAGGAGTGCTTATGAGTAAGCAAAAACTTATTGATGCAGAGTACTGGAAATCGCTTTCTAGTTGGCGGCATTGTAAGTCGTCAAAAGATTTGGGACACAACGTCTAAAAAGTTAAGAGAGACTTTCATTCATTATAGTCTTGTTTCATCGGTTCATATATAAACTTAAATTTACTTTTCTCCTCTGT
>JAKZTI010000064.1:0-11123 GCA_047517145.1 Gammaproteobacteria bacterium | reverse complement strand
GCGTGATCATACTGAGCGAATGCTCAAACAATTTGCTTATCAGATAGAGCGTGAAGCAAGCACAATAGTCCTTACTGGTGGTGGGGTCTTAAAAGCAACAGATATCGAAGTTCCTGCAGATATTTCCTCAGCGGCCTTTTTTATCGTGGGGGCCTGCATTGCAGATGAGTCAGATATTATTATTGAAAATGTTGGTATTAACCCGAATAGAGACGCTGTTATTCATATATTAAGAGAGATGGGTGCCGATATTACATTGCTGGATGAAAATACCGTCAGTGGCGAACCGGTGGCTGATATCCAGGTGAAGTCATCAGAATTACATGGCATCGATATCCCGGAATCGTTAATCCCAGGGGCGATAGATGAATTTCCTGCCATTATGGCGGCGGCTGCCTGTGCAAAAGGCAAAACCAGGCTCACTGGTGCGGAAGAATTACGTGTTAAGGAAAGTGACAGAATCTCAGCAATTACACATGGACTGCAAACATTAGGAATCGACGTTGATGAAAAGCCTGATGGCATGACGGTGAAAGGTGGTAAGTTGGCCGGTGGTGAGATTAATAGTTTTACCGACCATAGGATTGCCATGGCGTTTGCCATCGTAGCTTTGAATGCCTCCGCGCCCATCACTGTTAAAGACTGCGCCAATGTAGAAACCTCTTTCCCCGGTTTTGTTGACGTTGCGAAGACGGCTGGTCTTGAACTGGTTGTCGAGGAACAGGTTTAAATGTCCGATATTCCCGTGATTGCAGTTGATGGCCCCAGTGGTACTGGCAAAGGCACGATATGCAGCCACTTGGCAAATTGGTTGAGTTGGCACCTCCTTGATAGTGGGGCCCTGTATAGAATTCTGGCTGTCGCCGCTGGAAAATATCAACTTGAATTGAACAATGAGTTAGCCATTGCCGACATCGCGGCATCACTGGATGTCGTATTTCAACAGCCCCAGCCGGGAGAGGATATAGAGGTCATCTTCGAAGGAGACGATATTAGCCAGAAAATAAGGACGGAAGAATGCGGTAATTCCGCGTCACAGATTGCTATCCTGCCTCAGGTCAGGTCTGCACTATTAGACAGACAAAGGCAATTTCAACAATCTCCTGGCCTGGTTGCCGATGGCCGGGATATGGGCACGGTTGTTTTTAGCAATGCACCCTTGAAAATTTACCTCATTGCCTCTGCCAAAGAACGTGCCAAAAGACGCTATAAGCAGTTGAAGCAGAAAGGGTTTGATGTTAATCTCCCGCGCCTTGCGGCTGGTATAGCCGAGAGAGATACAAGGGATAGTCAGAGAACTATATCACCACTGAAGCCTGCGGACGATGCCATCGTTGTCGACACGACGATAATGGAAATTTCTGAGGTTATTAAAAAGATAGAAAACCTGGTCCAGGAAACCCTGCCAGATGCCTGTCCAACATCATGATCATGGTGTTGATAAATCGGTGAGCTGAGCCGTTCTCGGGCTAATATTATTAACTAACCGTTATGCAGTATCGCAGCCATGCATTTGCATAATCGTACCAGTCTCTGACATGTCAGATTCTGGAATAGAGGTAATTATTCTTCATGAGTGAAAGTTTCGCCGAACTTTTTGAACAAAGTCAAATAGAGGACAAGATGCGCCCGGGTTCCATCGTCAGTGCTACGGTGGTCGAAATCAATGAGGATACTGTCGTCGTCAACGCAGGACTAAAATCCGAAGGACTCATTCCGATTTCTCAATTCTTTGATGAGAAAGGTGAGGTTGAAGTAAGTATTGGAGATGAAGTAGACGTTTCTCTGGATGCGGTAGAGGATGGTTTTGGTGAAACAAGACTGTCACGAGAGAAAGCCAAACGCCTGATGGCCTGGACAAACCTGGAAAAAGCTCATGAAGCAGATGAAATTGTTACAGGTATTATCTCCGAAAGAGTTAAAGGTGGCTTCACTGTCGACATAGATAAGGTCAGGGCATTTTTACCTGGTTCGCTTATCGATGTACGTCCGGTAAAAGATACCAGCTATCTTGAAGGTAAACCGCTTGAATTCAAGGTGATTAAAATCGACCAACGTAGAAACAACGTGGTTGTTTCACGTCGTGCAGTGGTAGAAACAGAAAATACAGTTGACCGTGCTGAATTACTTGAATCTCTACAGGAAGGTGCGATTGTTAAGGGCATTGTCAAAAATACTACAGATTATGGCGCATTCCTTGATTTGGGTGGTATTGACGGATTGCTTCATATCACAGATATGGCCTGGAAAAGAGTCAAAAACCCAAGTGAGATTGTGACTGTAGGTGATGAAATTGAAGTCAAGGTACTGAAATTTGATCGCGAACGCAATCGGGTTTCACTTGGCCTGAAACAAATGGGTGATGATCCGTGGGGTGACTTGAGCAAACGTTACCCTGAAGGTGCGCGTCTACATGGAAAGGTAACGAATCTTGCAGACTACGGTTGTTTTGTAGAGCTTGAAGAAGGTGTTGAAGGACTGGTTCATGTTTCTGAAATGGACTGGACTAACAAGAACGTACATCCATCAAAACTGGTACAAATCGGTGAAGAAGTAGATGTTGTTATTCTCGATATTGACGCTGAAAGACGTCGTATCTCGCTTGGCATGAAACAGTGTCAGCCTAATCCGTGGGAGCAATTTGCTGCAACCCATAATAAAGGTGACCGGGTTGTTGGTACGATTAAATCCATTACCGATTTTGGGATTTTTATCGGTCTAGCCGGTGACATTGATGGCCTGGTTCATCTTTCGGACATCACCTGGTCAGGTACTGGCGAAGAGTTTATTCATCAATATAGTAAAGGGGATGAACTGGAAACAGTCGTGCTTGCAGTAGATGCAGAAAGAGAACGCATTTCACTGGGCGTCAAACAAATGGAAAAAGACCCATTTTCAAATTATGTCGCCGAGAATCCAAAAGGCACTATCGTTAAAGGTATTGTAGAAAGCGTTGAGATGAGAAGCGTTATTTTGACTTTGATAGAGGGTGTTGAGGGATATATGCGATCCTCAGAAATCTCTATGGATGGAAAGGTAGATGACGCGCGTACCGCAGTGAAAGTAGGTGATGAAATGGAAGTTAAAATTACTGCAATTGATCGTAAAAAACGTTCTGTTAATGTATCCGTTAGAGCAAAAGAAACAGATGATGAAGCAACTGCTGTGGAAGAATATGGTTCAAGTTCTGATGATTCAGGAAGAAGTACACTGGGTGATTTATTGAAGGAACACCTGGATAAATAACAAACAAACTGCGTTCCTACTGTAGATGTAGGGGCGCATTTGATGTAAACTGTTGAAATTGTTGAGGAATGGGGAGCCGGATAATCACACTGTGTTGTCTGGTGGTATCAAAGTAAACCGTCTTGTACTGACATTGAGATAAATGATGACAAAATCAGAACTCATAGAAGCACTTGCTAGAAGACAAACACAATTAGCCTACCGGGATGTAGAGTTAGCCGTGAAAACAATTCTCGAACACATGGCCACGACACTTTCCAATGGTGAAAGGATAGAGATTCGAGGCTTTGGCAGTTTTGCCCTGCACTATCGTCCACCTCGTGTGGGTAGAAACCCTAAATCAGGCGAGCCTGTATCTCTTCCGGCCAAACATGTGCCTCACTTTAAACCAGGTAAAGAATTACGCGAAAGAGTAGACAAGAAGCCTGCTTCTGAAGTTTAAACATAATATCCCCCACTTTTTTACACTCCGCAACAGCGGGCTATTGTATTCCAAGTATTCTCTGCTTATTGTAGTCATTCCGGTTTACTGATACATGAAGAGAGTAATATGTCTCAATCGATTAAAAAATATTTTTCTATCATCCTATTCCTGTTGATATTTGTTGTATCTCTGGTGTTCTTTTTAAAGAATAATCAGATGATCACTTTCAATTACCTCGTCGCCAGTCAGGAACTCTCCCTTTCATTTTTATTATTAATTTCGCTGAGTATTGGTGCATTGCTGGGTGTTCTGGCCTGGTTACCAAAGATATTCAGTTTGAAACATAGAATTAGCAGACTTCAAAGGCAGGTGAAACTTACTGAAAAGGAACTCAATAATCTCAGGGTCATGCCAATGAAAGATACGCTTTGATGGAGATTGCTTGATGGAAATCAGCTGGATGACAATTATCTGGTTACTACCAGTTGCCGGATTCGGTGGGTGGTTATATGGAAGACGCGGTAATGCATCGTCAGGGCTTTCCGATCAAGGTAAGTTGCACCCTGAATATTTTAAAGGTCTGAATTATGTTCTCAACGAACAACCAGACAAGGCTATTGAAGTCTTTGTCAAAATGCTGGAAGTAGATAGTGAAACTGTAGAGACACATCTTGCTTTAGGTAATCTGTTCCGGCGCCGAGGTGAAGTTGATCGTGCAATTCGTATCCATCAAAACTTAATCGCCAGACCTAATTTGGATCGGGAACAACGAGCATTAGCATTACTTGAACTTGGTATGGATTATATGAAATCTGGATTGCTGGATCGTGCCGAGAGTTTATTCAGCGAACTAGTCGAAACAGGTTTCTTTTCAGTAGCTGCGTTTACTGAGTTACTGGATATTTACCAACAGGAAAAAGACTGGGAAAACGCAATTAAGACAGCCCGTCGACTGGAACTATCTTCAAGTCGTTCCTTGAATGAAATGATCGCCCAGTTCTATTGTGAACAGGCATGTGAATTACTGGTCCATGGGCAATATAGAAGCGCGCGTGATCTACTGAAAAAAGCAATTAATAGTGATGCAAACTGTGTCCGCGCAAGTTTGATCGAAGCGGATATGCTTAAACAAGAAGGTAAGTACAAACAGGCCATACGTATCTATAAACGCGTTGAGAAACAGGACTCTGAATATATTCCTGAAGCTGTTTCCCGGATGCTCGAATGTTACAGGCAGCTGGATAAACCGGATGAATTCAGAAATTATTTACACACGGTGGTTGATACACATGGTGGTATTACACCCACGATAATGCTCACTGAACTTATTGCGGAACAGGATGGTGAAGAAGAAGCAATGAAATATATCACCAATGAACTCAAGAAAAGACCCACTGTGAGAGGTGTTGATCGATTGATCGAATACGCCCTGATACCGGCGCAAGGCAAGGCTAAAGATGATTTGATGACGATCAAGGATCTGACCGGTAAATTACTTGAAGATCGAACAATCTATAAATGTAATCACTGTGGTTATGATGTCAAGTTATTGCATTGGCAATGCCCGGGCTGTAAAAACTGGAATACTGTTAAACCTATCCACGGTCTGGAAGGGGAATAGAAGTTGAGTTACTCACGTATTATTGTACCTCTGGATTTCAATACAGCTGAGCAGGCCCTGGGACTTGTTGAAAAACTGCAGCCCGATTTATGTCGACTGAAAATAGGTAAAGAACTATTCACAACAGCAGGGCCAGTCCTTGTAGAAAAATTGATTGCCAAAGGTTTTGATATATTTCTTGATCTTAAATTTCACGATATCCCGACAACGGTAGCAAAGGCATGCGCAGTTGCTGCAGATTTAGGTGTGTGGATGCTTAATGTGCATGCAAGTGGTGGGACTGAAATGATGTCGCTTGCCAGAGAGGAAGTCGAGAAAAAATCACATCATCCACTGTTAATTGGTGTGACCATACTCACCAGTATGAACCAGCAAGCACTAAAAGAGCTTGGCATACAATGTTCCGTTGAAGAGCAGGTAATGCGACTGGCACAGTTGGCATCTGATGCTGGTCTTGACGGGGTTGTGTGTTCTGCACATGAAGTAAAGATTTTACGGGATAATCTAGGCAAGGAATTTAAATTAGTGACACCGGGGATTCGCCCGGGTGGTTCAAACAAGGATGATCAGAAACGTGTGATGACACCAGGACAGGCCATCAATGCCGGCAGCGATTATCTGGTCATAGGCAGACCCATCACGCAAGCAGCAGATCCAGCTCAGGCGCTAAAGGACATTAGTGAAGAAATCAGTGCCGCAAGATAGCCCTTAAATGCCAAATAACAATCGTGCAAGTGCGTTCCAGCCTGAATGCTCATTTAAGGCGGGCGAAAAGAGCTTCTGGGGCAGACTTTATGGCAGTGCCAAGGCATTGGCCATTAGTCAGTTAGTTAGAAAAGCACAAGCGCCTGTCATTATCATGACGGTAGATTCACTCACAGCAAGCAGATTGACGGAAGAACTCCGTTTTTATCTTGATGATAATGAAAAGAACAGCCTGCTGTCTTTTCCTGATTGGGAGACATTACCTTACGACCTGTTTTCACCCTATCAGGATATTATCTCGGAAAGGCTGGCAACGTTGACCAGCTTGCCAGGCTTGAAAAAAGGTATTCTGATTGTGCCGGTGACGACACTGATGCATCGCCTGATGCCCAGGGAATACTTGTTATCACATAGCCTGAATTTGAAAAATGGGCAGCAACTTAATGTTAATGCGTTCAGAAAACAGTTGAATGAAAGTGGCTATGCATTTAGCACACAGGTTATCGAACATGGTGACGTGGCAATTCGTGGTTCCTTGATTGATTTGTATCCTATGGGTGCAGACAAACCCTACCGAATAGATTTACTGGATGACGAAATAGATAGTATTCGGACATTCGATCCTGAAACCCAGCGTTCATTGAATCAGGTCGAGGAAATCAAAATATTACCGGCCAGGGAAGTGGCATTGATTGATGAGGGGATTGCTCGTTTCAGATCAACCTGGCGGTCGCGTTTTGAAGGAAATCCAAATCAATCTCCTGTGTATCGGGATGTCAGTCAGGGGATTGCGCCTGCCGGGATTGAATATTATTTACCATTGTTTTATGAAGACACCAATACCCTGTTCGATTACCTGCCTGATGAATGTATTACTATCTTTGATGAAGAAGTCATGGACACTGCCGAATCATTCTGGCAAGACATTGAAACGCGTTATGAGCAAACACGTCATGATGTAGAGCGTCCGGTATTGCCACCAAGAGACATGTTCCTTAACCCCTCAGATTTATTAAACAGAACCAAAATCTATCACCAGATCCATGTCACACACAGGGAACAACAGGAACGTATCGGGACAAGTAACTACGATACAACACTGCCGGCAAGTTTAAAGATTGATGCTCGTTCTGCTGACCCATTATCGCTATTCAAACGATTCGTTAGTGATTTTGATGGGAGAATTTTACTCGTTGCAGAATCAGCGGGCAGAAGAGAAACTTTACTGGATTTATTCCAGCAGCATGGCATCAAACCTGTGCAGCTGCGAGACTGGCCTGAATTCATACAAGGACAAGAGTATCTAGGTTTGACTGTTGCGCCTTTAGAACAGGGGGCTCAATTGGAGAATCCCAGGATTGCCCTGATTAGTGAAGGGCAATTGTTTGGCGAACGCGTGATGCAGCGTCGTTTGCGTAAACGTAAGCAGCAGGATTCAGAAAATATCATTCGTAACCTGACGGAGTTAACCCTGGGTGCACCAGTGGTTCATGAGGAACATGGTGTTGGTCGCTATCAGGGATTGATTGCTCTGGATGTAGGAGACATCCCTGCCGAATTTATTTTTATCGAATATGCGAAAGGTGACAAACTCTATGTGCCAGTTTCTGCACTTGATCTGATCAGTCGATTTACCGGAATAGATCCAGAGCATGCCCCATTGCATCGCTTGGGCAGCGGACAGTGGGAAAAGGCCAAACGTAAGGCCGCCAAACGTGTGCATGATATTGCGGCAGAATTACTGGAATTGCATGCACGACGTGCGGCCCGTGCTGGGTTCAATTTTGAACTTGACGAAAATGCCTACCGTGCCTTTGTACAAACATTTCCTTTTGAAGAAACACCGGGGCAAATGGATGCGATCACGGCAGTAATTGATGATATGACTCAGGGGAAACCCATGGATCGCCTGGTCTGTGGTGATGCAGGTTTTGGTAAAACGGAAGTGGCCATGCGGGCTTCGTTTATTGCGGTACAGAATGGCAAACAAGTCGCCATCCTCGTACCGACAACATTACTGGCGCAGCAGCATTATCAAAATTTTAAAGACAGGTTTGCCGACTGGCCCGTGCATGTTGAATTATTATCTCGATTTCGCACAGGCAAGGAACAAACCAAGACCCTGAAAGGTCTTGCAGACGGCACTGTTGATATTGTTATTGGTACGCATAAATTAATCCAGGGAAATATTGAATATGCCCGTCTGGGTTTGTTAATCATCGATGAAGAGCATCGTTTTGGTGTGAGACAGAAGGAGAAGTTTAAAGCCATTCGAGCGGAGATTGACGTATTGACGCTTACGGCAACACCCATACCACGAACACTGAATATGGCACTCGCCGATTTGCGTGAATTCTCAATCATTGCCACACCGCCAGCAAAGCGATTGGCAGTTAAAACCTTTGTGCGCGAGTGGAATGATGCCCTGTTGAAAGAAGCGCTACTGCGCGAAATCAAACGTGGTGGTCAGGTATATGTGATACATAACAAAGTTGAAACTATAGAAAAAATGGCCCGGCAGGTGGAATTGCTACTGCCAGAGGCATCGGTCAGGTGGGCACATGGTCAAATGCCAGAGAAAGAACTTGAGCAGGTAATGATGGATTTCTATCACCGACGTTTCAATGTTCTGGTTTGCACCACCATTATTGAAACAGGCATAGACGTGCCGAGTGCCAATACCATTATCATCAATCGTGCGGACAGATTTGGATTGGCGCAACTCTATCAGTTAAGGGGCAGGGTTGGGCGTTCACATCATAGAGCTTATGCCTATTTAGTTGTGCCAGAAAGGAAGCAGATGACAGCAGATGCGATAAAAAGGCTGGAGGCAATTGAGGCGTTGGAAGAATTAGGTGTTGGTTTTACTCTGGCGACACATGATCTGGAAATTCGTGGTGCAGGTGAAATTTTGGGCGAAGGACAAAGCGGGCAAATCCAGGAAATAGGTTATGGGCTTTATATGGATCTGCTTGACCGTGCAGTGACAGCACTTAAATCCGGTAAACAACCTGAACTCGATAGACCGCTGGATCATGGTGTTGAGGTCGATCTGCATATTCCAGCACTAATCCCCGAGGATTATTTACCTGACGTACATATGCGACTCATTATGTATAAGCGAATCGCCAGTGTTGAAGATAAAGATGCGTTAAGGGAGCTTCAGGTGGAGATGATTGATCGTTTTGGTTTGCTTCCAGACTTCGCAAAAAACCTTTTCCGAATTGCAGAGTTAAAATTGTTGGTGAATCCTCTGGGCATCCGCAAGGTAGATTTGGGCCCTCATGGAGGCAGGTTACAGTTTAACGAGAACAATAATGTCGATCCGATGAAAATTATTACATTAATACAAAGCAATCCATTTACCTATAAACTGGATGGGCAGGATAAATTACGAATTAATGAAGAGTTGCCGGAGCTTGACGACAGGTTCACAATACTGGCCAATCTTATTGCAGATATTTCAAACAAGGATGCCGTACAAGCAAATGAAAAAATTACTACTCGGTAGTCTTCTTTTACTGTTTAGCACCCTGGTATATGCCAAATGGTATCAGGTAGAAATGGTTGTGTTCGAACACCTGGCAACAGATACCAGTGGCGAGATGTGGAATTCAGATGATGTACCGGATTATCGTAATACAATAGAATTAGTCACTGATGCCAGTGGTTCTAATGCGTTCAAAATGTTGCCATCAAGCAGGTATAAACTGGGCGGTGTGAATAAGGTGCTTAAATTATCCAGTGGCTATCGCCCCGTGTATCATGTTGCATGGCAACAGCCAGAGCTAAGAAAATCCAGAGCAAAAAAAGTCCATATTAAGAACCCGGATGCAAAAATAAATGGCACGGTAAATTTAAGAGGTGGACATTTACTGCATCTGGATCTGGATATTTCTTACTTTGTTGATTTGTATACGGAGTCAGTCACTTCTTTTACGGAAGAAAACATATCTATAGCAGGCGAGGATGTAGAAGAAACAGAAGCTGATGAAGAAATTATTATGAGTGGCACCTATGCACAAATGAAGGAAACGCGGCGAATTAAACTGAATGAATTACATTACTTTGATCACCCATTGTTTGGAGTGATCATGCGAGTGACGCGGCTGGAAGTGGAAGAATAGTCAGATAAAAAATCATACATTTTAAATCGCTAATATTTAGCGGACATTTACCATAGGGATATTGAAAACAGCAAAGTGGACACTCTCGATAAATAAGGTCTATACTGAAATTCACACCTATCTATTTGAAACAAGGAGGGTTTTAATGAAATTTCCACAAAACACCTTTAATACTTTAGCGGACAAAGTGTCCCTTAAAACCTAGTTAGGTGTGGAAAAGTCATGAAATCATTCAAAGCAATATTTTTTGGTTCACTTGTGGATATTATTGGAACCGTAGTTTTTTCAACTATATTTATGTTTATTGTCGGTGTGTATTTGATGATAACAGGTGAAATATCTACAGAAGTAACTGAAGAAGATTTTATTGAACCATTTATGAATCCACCATTAAGCATTATTGGGTATACGTTTGGTTGTGCTATATCTATTTTAGCTGGCTATATCACAGCTAAAATTTCTAAATATAATGTGTATTTTTGTGCTGGTTTTGTTAGCTGTGTATCAACTATTTTTGGTTTTTATATTGGCAGTGAATATTATTCTATTGCTTTCAATTTATTTTTATCGGTACTTACAGTATTAAGCGTTTTCTTAGGTGCATATTTATGGGTCATTCGTAACACACCTAACAACTCGCTCAAGGACGGGACGCCGGAACCCGGCGCCCCTTAGCGAAAACGTTATGAGATGACGTAGATAAAGGAATGGTTTAGCATAATGAAAGCGGATAAAACCATACAAAAAAATAAGAAAAAGGATAGGAAACATCAAACATAACTGTTTTCAATAGCAATTAAATGAGGCCGATATGAGCGAAAAAATTAATGACGCAGCTTTGAAGGCACTAAAGATTGCCTTTAGCTACATGCCCAAAGCAATAGAAGTGACCAAATATGAATATGGCGATCGCTACCAAAAAGTGCTTGAGCATATTGAAACAGTCAAAGAAACCTTACTCATCAACGATGTGGATCCCGAGGAAGTATATGGCGAGATA
>JAKZTI010000063.1:0-11419 GCA_047517145.1 Gammaproteobacteria bacterium | reverse complement strand
AAAAAAAAGATAAGGACACAGCAATTCAATGTTTAGAGAAGTCAGGCGAAAACGCCTGGGAGATTGGCAAAGTTGCAGCCAGACAGGAAGGGAGTGAACTAGTCCGTTTTATTAAGTAATCCCTTAATCGTTTTTCTTTCTTGTCGCAGTCTCCTGAACCGCAGCCAGAAATCCTCTCAATATACTCACTTCGTTTTCATCAAGGTGAGCACGATTAAATAATGATTTTAACCGTCGCATCAGTTTTCTTGGCTGCTCAGGATTTAAAAAACCAACATCAATCATACTTTGCTCCAGATGGTCGTATAGATAAGTCATTTCATCTGCAGTCGCCAATCTTATTTTTTCTTCATCATCTACATCAATGTCAGTTTTCTCCCCAACATCTGGCTGTAAAAGCTGAATAAATTCGTAACACAGTATCTGTACTGCTGATGCCACATTCAAAGAACTAAACTCAGGATTTGTTGGTATCTGTAAAATGACATTACAGTACTCCAGTTCTTCATTGCTTAGTCCCGAACTTTCTCGACCAAATACTAAAGCCACGGGGCCAAGTTTTAACATTTCGGATAATTTCGGCGCGTATTCACGGGGGGTAAAGACAGAATGTGAAATGGTGCGCGGTCTGGCTGTGCTTGCGACCACGGTGACACATCCCTGCAAAGCCTCTTCAAGCGAATCGCAAACAACTGCACGACTCAGGATGTCATCTGCACCTGCGGCACGCGCTGTCGCCTCGGCGTTAGGATAAATCTTTGGTTTCACAAGATAGAGATTACTGTATCCCATTGTCTTCATTGCTCTTGCAGCAGCACCAATATTGCCGGGGTGAGTAGTTTCAACCATCACCACCCTGATATTCTCTATTAAATTTTTAACCATTCACTTATTTCTCGATTTATTACTTCATGATGACTTAATGAAGTAATTTACCAGTGTTCCATTACCCGGCGTTCCTTTAGAATGGACGCCATTCATTATTAAATATTATCTTGGCCATTTTATCGGAGTAATCTATGAACCCCATGCTCAACATTGCAATCCGTGCCGCGCGTGCCGCAGGAGATGTAATTATACGGCAAATTGATCACGTGCAGGATTTGCCAGTGACTAAAAAAAGCAGGAACGATTTTGTTACCGAAGTCGACAAACATGCAGAAATGGCCATTATTGAAACACTTCGCAATTCATTTCCAAATCATGCTTTTTTGGCTGAAGAGAGTGGCCAACAGGGTGACAGTCCTTACTTGTGGATCATAGACCCTTTGGACGGTACCACAAACTATCTGCACGGCTTTCCACAATATGCAGTTTCAATAGCACTACAACATAAAGGAGAACTGGTTCAAGCTGTTGTTTATGACCCCTTGCGGCAGGAATTATTTACCGCAAGCCGAGGTGAAGGTGCAATGTTGAATAACAAACGCATACGCGTCAGTAAGCAAAAAAGTCTTGAAGGTGCATTACTCGGCACCGGCTTTCCCTTCAAAGAACAGGAACGATTGAATGAATATCTCGATTCCTTCAAAGCCCTGTTTCCAATGACGGCAGGTATCAGACGGGCAGGAGCAGCATCTCTGGATCTTGCCTATGTTGCCTGCGGCAGACTGGACGGTTTCTGGGAATTTGGACTGAAACCCTGGGATATAGCTGCAGGTGTATTATTAATACAAGAAGCGGGCGGGATGATTAGTGGTATTTGCGGTAACGAAAACTATATGGAAACAGGAAATATCGTTGCTGCAACTCCTGAGATTTTCGACATGATGACAAAGAAAATTAATTCTTAATAATAGCAATCAATAATTTCCTGAATTACGGAACAATGAAAATGCGGCTTGATTCTTGTTATTTCAGATTAGAATGATTAAAAAAAACAGCTTGCTTAATGTCTTGTTAGTCTCAACCTCGTTTCCAATTGGAAATGATGCGCAGAGCGGCATATTTGTGAAACACCTGGCACACTACCTGTCAAAACAGCATTCGTTGATGGTATTGACTCCCGACGATAGTCATAATAGCCACTCCAGACAAACAAACAAGACAAAGGACTTCGCACTTACACTATTTCGTTATGCCCCGATAAAGTGGCAGTTATTGGCACACCAGCCGGGGGGTATACCGGTAGCTCTAAAGAAGAAACCATGGTTGTCTCTGTTAATCCCATTTTTCGTATGGGCACTGTTTTTTTCCTTACTGAAACAGGCCAGACACGTGCAGATTATTCATGCAAACTGGACAGCTATCGGCATGTTTGCCGGTATTGCAGGATTAATCATGCACAAGCCAGTGATAACGACAGCCCGAGGAAGCGATATAACGCGGATAAGACAAAGCCGCATTGACAGGCTTATCACAAGGCTTTGTCTTACCAGCAACCGATATGTAGTTTGCGTAAGCGCAAACATGCATAATGAATTGAGTATGCTTTATCCTTTTGCAAGGCATAAACTGAAGATCATCCATAATGGTGTCAATCAAGGTTTACTTGATATACATCGCCACACCAAATCCATCGACCATCCGTTGAAGCTGATCACAGTAGGAAGCCTGATACCGCGTAAATCCATCAATACGATCATCACCGCCGTGGCTGATTGTGATAATTGTACTCTAACCATTGTTGGCAATGGTTCTGAACAGAAACAGCTTAAGGCACAAACCCGGCAGGTGGGAATTGAAGAACGTGTGATATTTAAAGGAGCACTGGCACAGCAAGAAGTATTCAGTGAACTGGCGAAGGCCGATGTATTCATCCTGGCCAGTAAAAGCGAGGGCAGGCCTAATGTCGTTATTGAGGCAATGGCGGCGGGTTTGCCCGTCATCGTTAGCAAAATTGATGCCGTGTCAGACTTTGTAAAACCTGAAAAAACAGGCTTGCTATTTGATGTCGGGAATCCACACCAATTGGCACAAGGCATTCAACAACTCATGAGCAACCCTGGATTACGTCTAACATTGGGCGAAGCAGGCAGACAATATATAGTTAATCAAAAACTGACCTGGGAAAACTGTGCCGGGCACTATTCAGAATTATATTTCAATGCAGTCGATACTTACAAACAGATGTCTTAGTTAGCCTATGTGTGGATTCTTCTTTTTATATAATCCTGCTGCACACGACAGTTTGTTATTGGAACGCTCCAAAGCTGCAATACAACGCTTGCGACATCGAGGGCCTGACGATGAGGGCTTGACAGGTGGGACGAACTGGCGGATGGGACACACACGTTTGTCCATCATTGATTTATCCAATAGTAAACAACCCATGAGCGATCCTGGCAGGCGTTTCTGGCTCGCCTATAACGGGGAGACCTATAACTACAAGGAACTGCGCCAATCACTATTGCCATATTGGCAGTTTCGAACCAATGGTGATACCGAGGTCGTTCTGGCTGGTCTTATCCATTTTGGTGAAGACTTCATGCAACGGATGGAAGGGATGTGGGCACTCTGTCTATGGGACAATGAGGAAAAGACATTATTATTGTCGCGTGACAGGATAGGAAAAAAACCACTTTATTATCAGACTGATGACCGGGGGCTTTGCTGTGCATCGGAACTCCCCGCGCTTTCGTGTATCAGTGATACACGCCGTGAAGAAGATCTGGACAGTAGCGCAGATTACCTGCGCTATGGTTTTTATTTACCGGGGAAGACAGCGTACAAAAACGTTTGTGAAGTCTTGCCAGGGCACAACATTCACTGGACTCCGGGGAAGGCAATCAGGGAGAAACAGTACTGGAAACTGAATATTACCAACACTGTTCCCAAGGACAAGCATGCCTCTGTGGACTTATTGCGTGGTCACTTACAGGAAGCGGTCAATAAACGTTTGATTGCTGACGTGGAGGTCGGGGCATTTTTATCTGGTGGCATCGACTCTTCGCTAATCGTTGCTATTTTATCCAGGGAATTAGAGGTTAAACCCAAAACCTTTACCATCGGTTTTGACGACGATAGCCATGATGAAAGAGAATACGCCCGTGTTACAGCAAATCTGTTTCAGACCGATCATAAAGAGCGTTGTTTGCATGAATGGGACAGAAATCTGCTTAAAAAACTTCTCTTCGAACATGTCGGGCAACCATTTTACGATTCTTCATTGCTGCCGACGGCGATGGTATCGCAACTGGCATCAGAGTCTGTCAAGGTGGCCTTGTCGGGTGATGGTGGTGATGAATTATTCAGCGGATATCAGCGTTATCAGGCAAGGGCACTACTCAGGTTGTATACCAGAATGCCCGGATTTGCCCAAATCGGTTTGCAAAAACTGATTCGCTCCATCCCTGAGCCGTTCTCTCATCACAGTCGAAGCGTACTAAAGAAGGCGCACTTGTTTCTGGATGCAGTTGACAGGCAAGAATCTGAACGTCCTTATATTGCTCCCGTACTGTATTCCTCCGATAATTTTAAACGTCTGTCTCCTGAGCTTGCCAATAAAGGCCACACACCACCACCCCTACCGGAATCATGCCATAGCGACGATATACTAGAGATGATGGTGGCCGATGCCCTGGTTTATTTACCGCAGGATGTTTTGCTTAAAGTCGACCGCGCCAGCATGGCGTATTCACTGGAGACACGCACTCCGTTTCTTGATCACAAGGTGATTGAGCTTGCCTTTTCATTGCCCGTTAAGTGGCATCGGAATTGGTTTGGCGGAAAGAAACTGCTACGCGCCGCCTATGCTGATCTATTGCCTGAGTCTATCTGGAAACGTCGTAAACAGGGATTCGCAGTACCCGTTAATCGCTGGCTCAGGAACGAACTTGTGCCGGACATGAAACAGACGCTTTGTGGCGACCTTGGATTTTTGAACAAGGGATTTATTGAACGATTGCTCTCTGAGCATATTGAAAGGAAACGTGACCATGGTTATCGCTTGTGGAATATCTATGTCTATCTATTGTGGTTGCAGGAAACGGCAGCTTGACCATAAAACATGATTTCATATGGAACAAATCGAAAATAATAAAGCCAGGGTGCTGACCAGCTACTATCGCCCGAAACCCGGCGGTTTTTGCAAGCGCCTGTTTCGGGCTATCAATGCCCTGCTAGAACGCGGCCATGAAGTGCACTATTTATCGGTTATCGCTTTTCCCATCAATCACCCCTCATGTGTGCATCACAAGTTTCCATGGCCCAAGCGTTACACCGATACATTGATATTCTGGATAATGTTTCATGCCCTTGCACCGTTTTTTCTGCTCTATCTGGGATTCAAATTAAAGATAACGCATTGCTTTGCGTTTGTTCCCAATTACGCATTAATTATGCAGCCACTGCGCCTTATTAAAGGCATACCGTTAAGCTTGTTTTTACGGGCGGATGCGCTTAAAAATCATCAAATCAAAAAACGACCACGCTGGATATTGCAAACAGAATTGCTTATCGAGGCGATGGCGATTCAGGGAGTCCGGCTTTATTGTGTGTCACAAACACTTTGCGACACAGTTGTTGAAAGACATCGATGGTGTCACCCGGCCTCTTCCGGGATCCTGTGTAATGACATCACCGAATCCACAATTCATAATACAATTAAGCCCAATATTCCATTACGTTTTGCCTGTGTTGGGATACTCGAAAAGCGCAAAAATCAGGCATTCCTATTAGTCTTGTTTTCCCGGATGAAGACAGAAAATATACATTTATATCTGTATGGAACGGGCTCTGACGAAGACGATTTACGACAGCAGGCCAAAGAATTGCGTATTAGCCATATCGTCAGCTTTATGGGCTGGGTTGCAAGGGAAAAATTATGGTTTGATGTTGATGTCCTGTTGTTCCCTTCGCTGCATGAAGGTGCCCCCAATGCTGTGCTGGAGGCTTTGGGGCATCACATCCCCGTCATTGCCAGTGATATACCCGAACACCGGGAGATACTTCCATCATCAACTCTATTACCTCTGGAAAGTATTGATGTCTGGTCTGAAAAAATAAATGAAATTCTTATTGACCCTGGGATAACTCTTGAGGCATTGAGAAAATCTCAACGTGAATCCAGGCAACAGCTAATATTTGATTGGGATGATAGAATAGTAAAAAATATCACCCATTAGTATCTGCAAGACACTCTTCAAAAAGATCCTGATACTGTAATGCCACACTCTCAATGGTATATTTATCAATAAAACGTTGGCGACCATTTTTCCCCATGGTGGCTAATTGATCAGCGCTGAAATTAATCAATTCATTTATAGCGTGCTGTAATGATTGAACATCGGCAGGCTCACAAACTCGACCTACAGTATCATCAACAAAATACTCTGGGCCTCCACACCTGGTCACAATGACAGGAAGACCTACGCTCATAGCTTCGATCACAACTGTCGCAAAACCCTCATAAAGAGATGACATTACAAAAATATCATGCTCCATGAGGTATTCCATGATTTTCTCATTTGGTACAAAACCGATAAATTTAACAGCATGATCTATACCATATTCTTTCGAAAGCATTTCCAATGCTTCTCTTTCTTCACCATCACCAATTAATGTCAGATGTACGTGGATATTTAATTCTAATAAATTACGAATTGATTCAAAGAGATACACAAGTCCCTTCTGTTTATGTAAACGACCTAAATATATTAATGACCTTGTATTACCTAAATCAGAATAATGTTTCTTTACTATTCGTGGCACTTGAGTTCCATTTGGAATATATTTCATTAAAACCTTGTTCACACCGACACCTGTCAAATCTTTTGCTGTTGCTGGTGATATATTATTAATTCTATTGCAGCCTTGATTGATCATTTTGATCATATATTTCGAAGCAGGTAATGATAAAAGAAATTTTGCATCACCATATTCACCCGTGCAGGCAGTACAAGCTACAAGTGGGATTTTTATTCTTAATATTTTTTTTAAGATACTTATTGTAATTGCGCTTTCCTGAACAAACCTACAGTAAACAATATCCGTATACCTTAATCTTTTAAGAAAGATAAAAGACAACAAAATTACATAAGAAATGGCACGTGTAACACGATTAAAATTGATAATAGGTATTTTAATGGTTGATAGTATCACTCCATCTACGTCTTCGAACCCCGTTGGAATACGGTGCCCAACGATAGTTACTGAGTGACCAAGCTTGATTAATTCAATGGCGATTTTTTTTGCTTGCGTTTCAGCACCACCAGGTTCATACGGCGGAATATTGGCAATAAATAATATATTCATAAGGTGATGTATGAAGCCAGGTCTTTTATCTTCAATTAGTAATTAACATCCATTAGAATAAAAGACGCCCAGCAATATTATATTTAAATAATGACAACAATCATATTGCATTAAGCGCGACTATTTTACAACGAAATGACTTTATAAAATATTATATGTTTGAATCAGATTTAATATATTTGTGCTGCCCTAAAACACATGAGGATCTGGAAATCAGAACCGCCAGTACTACTGACGACGATGGTGAAATTCTAGAAGGTGAATTAATAAGTAGTATATCAAATAACATTTACTCTATTACTAATGGCATACCTCGATTTGTCGAATCGTTTAGTGACAATAAAACCTGGAATTATAAGTGGATGAATATCGACGCAGGCCGTGGTCTGAATTATCGCATTACTGATAAATCTGACCCGGCTTATGCACTCCATGATCTATTTGACAAAAACAATTCCGATAATAATTGTCATAAAGAGGCCACTGACAAAATTGCTCTAGATATTGGTTGCGGAGTAGGCCAATACTCATGGCGATTACTGAATGAATTCAAACCAAAAAAAATGATCTCAATGGATTTGACTCACGGCACTGATGTCTTTAGAAAAATTATGTTAGAACGTTTTCCTGAACATAAAAAATCATTACTTATTGTTCAGGCCAGTGTATTTGAAATGCCATTTAAAAATAACTCTATAGACTATGTAATGTCTTTGGGTGTTTTGATGCATACTGGTAATACGCTTAAGGCAATAAACAATGCGGCACTACTGGTAAAAGAGAATGGGTATTTGAATATCTGGGTATATGCGTCAATACCTGTTGCATATGATTTACGTGAACCGAATCGTGAGAATTCCATATCACTGATAAACTTTATTCCCACACAAATAAGGTGGCTTATTGTTAATACATGGATTAAATTCTTTAAATTGATAGGCCATAACTCCGCAGTTATATTTATGAAATTTTTCGCATCGGAACCATTTTACAAAGTATGCCAAGTACCCTTATTGGGTAAGTTTTTGGAATTTTTATTTCCTCGTGTTCGTCATCCTGACATTAGCTACCGTTACATCAACATCTATGATTGGTTCTTCAATAACTGGGGAGACACATGGAATGAACATGAAATCTATCCAGTACTTAAGGCAAATAATATAGCTATTCTTGGAATGAGTGAGTGGCGCCTGGGTTTTTTTGGTGTAAAAAATAGTAATTTTTATAAGAAATAACCATCCATACTATTAGTCCTATAACGAATTACTCGTTAGTTTCCAAATATTCAAATCTCGATCAATTATTAGCTCGGTTGATCTGATATCATCCATGAAATATTCAATTAAATAGAGCTTGAACTCTTCAGGCAATGGTGATCTTTTTGTTTTTTTTGAATTTAAACGTTCCGCAATATTATTTAGTTTTTTCATTAACCCAATATTACTGATACCTAACAAACTATATGTCGACTTAGCTACATTTTCTATAATTGACGGAGTTCTTTGTAAAAACAGATGCAATAATCTGGATCTGTATATTTTATTTTCATTAATCACAGGAAAATCCACTTTCTCATCATAATCAATTTCAAGAAATTTCATCAGTGATTTACAAGAGTCTAGTGTTTTTACTTGAAAATCTTCAAGTAAAAACACTTTAATTCTGTTCTTGTCGACTATATTAAATACCCTTTTTAATTGCTCACTGTATTTGCCAATTTCAGAATATTGTAAAAATTCATGGACACGACAATGCTTAGGTATATGTAAACCTTTTTTTCTGGACTCTTGAAGATACCAAGCTTTCTCGAAACTTAGCTCATCTTCATCCATGTTATAAACCATTTGAGAATGCAATGAGTACAACATATCCACGGGATGACGAAGTATAATTATAAATTTTGCCGTCGGATTGAAATTAACGATATTTTCAACCGCATTCTTTGAGTACAAGTACCAAACTGATGCTTCTCCAGCTAATTTATGTCTTTCATTACAATGAGAAAATTCTTTTGCCAAGTATTTTTTTTCTGATTTTGACCACTGATATCCTGGGAAGTCGGTACAGAAATAATGCGGTTCTTTACCATTTGATAAACAAATATCACTATAGCCATTTAGATAATGATAAAGCGCTGTCGTACCGCATTTAGGTGCTCCTATTATAAAAAAATCGGGAGATCTCATTTTAGATCAAGTCTAATAAAACGAAATACGGTCGGATTAATCCCTAACTTCTTCATCACTGCAGTCAACATAATGATATTCCACAACGCAACTGATGATGCAGTCGCAATCGCAGCTCCATTAAGTCCATATATTGGTATTAAGATATAATTTAAAACTATATTTAATATAGCTATAAACCCTAGTATTTTCCCCATAATTACCTGCTCACCAGTCATGGTTAGTATGTTTCCAACTGAACCAGCGAATGCACTGACCATATACCCTGCTAAAAGGAATAACAATGCTGCATATCCGGATAAAAAATCATCCCCAAATAATCCAAGTAAATCGCGCCCAAAATAATATAATCCAACACAGGCAAATACTGTATAGATACTGCCTAGCTGTGCTGCACCGCTTAATAATTTTTGTAGTTCCTTCATGTTATCTTTCGAATATTGTTCTGCTATTAAAGGTGCAGCGATGCTATTAATGGCGATTAAGCCAAAGACTACTATTTCTGATAGTCTTGCAACTGCTGAGTAAATTCCCGTACTTTCCTTATCAGAAAGCATGCCTAACATTATCAAGTCTGTTTGACTAAGCACGAAAGTCATTGCGGACACCATAAACAAAGGTAATGATGTTTGAATCCACTCCCCAATATGATAGCTCGGGGTGCTTGATTTCACTTCACTTGGCAATAATGCATGCAACCATTTTAAACCAAGAACCATGATAATAAATGCGCTTGCTGCATATATAAACATGGCATCTTTTGCATGCAACTCAAATTCATAGATATAACAAACAACACATATTGTAATAAACAAACTTGGGCGAATAATCTGATCTGGCAATATTGACCTGATTACATATTTCAAACCTCTCATTATAGATTGTCTGATGCTATTTATTGCCATAAATACCAGGAGGATCAAACCAAATAATAGTGTTCTTAATTCTTCATATTCAAGAGGGCTCCGTATCATTGAGTTAATAAATACAACTATAAAAGCTAGCGCCAAACTTGATAATAATACCGAAACTAATCCTGTTATTATTATTCCTCGCACTTCTGAAAACTTCTGGTGAGCCATATATGAGGCAACATAACGAATCAACGAAATGTCAAAACCTAGCATTGCTGATTGATTGAGTATTACAATCCAGGCAAGAATATAGGCAAAAATACCATAGTCCGTTACCCCTAATATTCTGGCCAATATAATATGGGTAATGAACATCAGTAATGCACCAAATAATCGCACAAAAAAAACACCTGTAGTTCCTCTTAAAAGAACTGCATGGATGTCTTCATTATTGTCCGTCATTGTTGAATTTTAGCTAAAAACAAGATACTCAGTCTTTCCATTCGAGGGAAATAAAGTCAGGATTAATTATCGATTTCTTTATAGCGTGGTGCTGCCACAAGCCCAGAAAGCACGCCGGTTACAAACAAGCCACCACATATCGTAAGAAACAATATCATGGGCGAAAATAATACACCAATCTTTAATATGATATAAAAAAACGAATACCATTTTGTAAGATATTTAGTGTGGCTTTTACCTTTTATAATTTTTGCACGTATAGGAACATAAGTAACGGGAAGTTCATATTTTGAAAGTAAATGAAGTCGAAACAACAAAACTCTATGGTATTTACAACTTCTCAATATCAAGCTGATATCCTGAAGGCATCATTTTATCTTCAGGGGATAAACATGTTAACAAAAAAGATAATATATTAATAAACAACACGATAAAGGGCAGAAATACAATCAACAATGCCAATGGATTCTTTTGATGAATCCAGTTTAGAACCGTTTTACTTATTGCAATATTCATTAATAAACCAGATGATTCCAGCAAATTTCCATGATATTTTTCATTTTTTATAATAAAGCCATGTTTCTTTATAATTTCTCTCAATCCATATAAAGTCCATCGTCTAAAATCCAACGGGGCATCGTGTATAGGATATAGAAATGGCACAGTAATTATGAATACACCGCCTTTAACTAAAACCCGTTTTATTTCGCCAAGACAATTATC
>JAKZTI010000062.1:0-4067 GCA_047517145.1 Gammaproteobacteria bacterium | reverse complement strand
TGCTTAAGTGTATCAACGTAATCTGCCTCACGCTTGATAACTGTTTCGTTATGCAGTCGATATAGTTTTTTCACTCGCACACGACCCGATAACGGAAAATACTGAACCTTGCGTGGATACATGTCACCGACATCTTCAGTTTTGATCATGAAACCTTCCTTCTCTAAATATTGCTTTACAAAAGCAACATTATTAGCACCTATATCAGTAGACATATTTAATACTTTACCTCCACCAAACACCTTGATTTCGAGGTTGCTACGGATGCCACCATTGGCAATAATCACATTGATTAGCCGTTCCATCGCAACATTTCCATACCTCGTTTCACTACTGACCAGCGTATTTTCCCAGGCACCTGAATGATGAACAGTGTTGTCAGGCAGCATAAAATGGTTCATACCTCCAATGCCACTAACTGGATCACGCACACATGCCGCAACGCATGAACCCAGAACTGTCGCGACCATCTCTCCATGAACTGAAACGTAATATTCTCCAGGCATTATTTTGGCAGCAAAAATATCATGCCTGTGATCCCAATATCGATTGACATGCTCAAACCCGCGTAACGCGATTGGCATATCACCATAATCTCGCTCTTTATCATCATATCTAAATATCATCACGTCACCTTTTGATGAATGGTTCTTCCAACTGAGCGAAATCTGTCTGTTAAGCCCAACAAGCTTTCGGAGTGTCCGATAAACATATGGCCACCATCAGACAGAATGTTGGCAAATTTATTCAAAAGCATTATGCGTGTTGGTTTATCAAAATATATTGTGACATTACGACAAAATATGACATCAAATGGACCTCGCATCGGCCATTCTTCTGTCAGATTAAGTTGGCGATATGTGATCATTTGGCTGATATCACTTCCAACTTTGCCTTTTCCTTCGTTATTACCAACTCCCAGGCTAAACCAGCGTTTACGACGCAAATAAGAAATATCCTGAATTTGTTGCAGAGGATATATACCCCGGGATGCAATATCGAGAATGTTTGAATCAAGATCTGTCGCCAAAATTTTGGCATCCCAACGCTTAATATCCGGGATACACTCCTGCAACACCATGGCAATAGAGTAAGGCTCTTGTCCGGAAGAACACCCGGCAGACCATATTCGTAATCTGGGCTGGTTCGATTCATTTTGTTTGTTAATCAATTCGGGTAAAAGATCCTCAGCAAGAAATTCAAAATGGTGATTTTCACGAAAGAATGAAGTGACATTAGTCGTAATCGCATTGACGAAATGAATTAGTTCTTCTTCATCACCTCCCTTTAGCTGATCACAATATTGTTTGAAACTTTTCAAACCAAGTATTCTCAACCGCCGTGCCACCCTTCCGTAAACCAATTCTCGTTTTCCAGAAGGCAAATTTATTCCCGCTCTAGTACCTGCGAGCCTTGCCAGATAATTAAAATCTCTTTCTGTATATAAAAATTCCTTACTGATATTTTCAATTTCAACGCACATTAGTATTCAGCTTCATCCAAACCTAATCCCGTTTGCAGATTAAGTATTGTTGCTCTTCTAATCAGTTCCTCTGACGGTTTGGTCCATATTATCTTTCTGCCTTGGGCCTTGATTTTGATCACAAAGGCAAGCAGCAACTGTAATATTGCTGTATCCACCATTTCTACCGCGTAGGCTTCAATTGTTATATTTTGTTTCGTATCAAGTAGTGCCCCTAGCTGCACATGCAGCGTTTGCGCATTACTGATAACTAAAACAGGATCCAGTTTAATTTGCGACTCCTGCAAGGTTTTTGAGCTACTAGTATTATTCTCATGCGTATGTTTTTTAAGCCGCTTTTTGGCCCGTCCTTTTTTGGTTTGCGCTTTTTTGGCCTTAGTTTTTTTGACAGCCTGAATCTTTTTAGTAGCCTTTTTATTTATTTTCTTAGGCTGTGTTTCCTTTACTTCAATTTTTTCAGCCGTGGCATCCTTCGCGATCTGTTCCATTGGATCATCACCCAGTGCGCTTGATTTTGTTTTACGTTTTGCCATAACCACATTCTACCCGTAAAAAATTCCTGGCTAAGGATTCATAATCTTCTGCACCATTATTACCGCCTTTTTGGTTAATCACCGCTATTGCCCGCACCTATCTACTCCAACTCCAAGTTCATAACTCATCCTTTATCCGAAACAGCATTTGTTTCTTCAACTTCATTTTCTATGATATGACTGGAGAAACGTTGACTAAGTCCAGCTAGATCAAGTATAAGGGCAACAGACCCATCACCCATTATGGTTGCACCAGCAAGCCCCTGGACTTGACGGAAATTTTTCTTGAGACTTTTAATGACAACCTGTTGCTGACCAACTACATCTTCCACAAATAATCCAATACGCTTGCCACCGGTATCAATAATTATTAACAATCCCTGCACCAGATTCGTTACGTCGGTTTCAATATTAAAGATGCTATGCAAGCGAAGAATGGGCAGATATTCATCCCGATACTGATAAAACTCAGCTTTTCCGGCAACCGCATTCACCTGACTTTGTTTGATTTGCACAGACTCAACAATCGCCATCAACGGTAAAATATAGATCTGGTCTCCAACCCGCACCATCTGACCCTCCAGAATTGCCAAGGTTAATGGTAGTCTTATGGTGAAGCTGCTGCCTTTACCTGCTTCGGAATTAACTTCAACCGTACCGCCAAGATTAGTAATATTGCGTCTGACTACATCCATTCCGACACCCCGCCCAGAGACATCACTTACTATTTCCGCTGTTGAAAATCCTGGCTGGAAGATCAGATCCTTTGTTTGTGCGGCTGATAAAGTTTCTCTTTCCTCGACAAGTCCTTTCTCTTTGGCCTTCTTTAATATTTTTTCCGAATCAAGTCCCGCACCATCGTCAATGACTTCTATAATAATATTACCGCCTTGATGATAAGCGTTTACATTAATTGTTCCTATTTCATCTTTACCAGCAGCACGACGTTGGTCTGGCATTTCAATACCATGATCTAGTGAATTACGTACCAGGTGTACCAGCGGATCACCAATTTTTTCCATTACTGTCTTATCAAGTTCGGTTGACTGCCCGGAAAATTTCAACTCAACCTTTTTATCCAATGTTTGGCTTAAATCCCGAACGATGCGCGGTAACCTTTGAAACGCGAAATCAATAGGTAACATGCGGATATTCATGGTTTGTTCTTGCAGATCGCGTGAATTCCGCTCTAATTGTTCAAGGCTCTCACTAAGCTTTTCAGCATGTTCGATATCTAAATCCTGACAAACCCTGCTTAAAATTGACTGTGTGATCACCAACTCGCCAACAAGATTGACCAATTCATCAACCTTATCAATGCCGACCCGAATCGTTGTTGCTTCTCGTCCAGTTAGCGATTCCCTATCCGACTGGCGACGCCCGAATCTCGGCTCTTCCTTATCTTCTGCTCTCCTACCTCTTTGGCCTTTTTCACCTCGTCTCTCAGTCTTTACATTTATCTCTAGTTTGCAATCTCCTTCCACCCAGGCGAATACTTCGCTTACCTGTTCTTTGCTGGCATCGCCTTTCAATAGTGCTTCCCAACCGAGATAACATTTTTCCGGATCTAATTCGGTAAAATCTGGCAACCTTGATATATCAACCCTTATATCAAGATCACCAAGATCATGTAATTCTCTTAATAAGCGCAGAGGGTCATTACCGCTATAGAACAGATTTTCATAGGGATGAAATGAAACGTGCCAGCCGGCAGAGGAAGCCTGCTTGTCCACCTCTGCGGTAGAAGACTTATCAGGTTCAGACTCTTCTGCGGATAGAGATGCAAGTCGTTGTTTTAGATTTGCAAAATCGTCACTATTAATTTCTTTCTTATCTTTGCAACATTGAACCAAATCCCTGAGGCAATCAACACTCTCAAGTAATAATGTGATGGCATCTTTTGTAACTGAGCGTCGACCTTCCCGCATCTCATCCAGCATGGTTTCCATGCCATGAGTAAATTCTGAGATATCGGTGAATCCAAAAGTTCCTGCACCACCTTTAATAGAATGCGCTGCACGAAAAATGGTGTTGACCATTTCTGTATCTGA
>JAKZTI010000061.1:0-13800 GCA_047517145.1 Gammaproteobacteria bacterium | reverse complement strand
AGGGTATTTTTTTGGAATCACAATAATCCAGAAAAATATTATTAACTTAATAACAATATATAAATAGGAAATTGTTATTGCTTCTGGTACTACGGCTAAAGATTGGTTGACCCAATATAGATATGTTAGCCATAGAAAGCCTGAGGTCAGTTTAACTAATGACTGCCCATGCTCAGAGTCTTCTCTGCGGCTTAGCCTATTTTTGATATTATCAAGCATATATACTGTCATCCTTTTCATTGTAATAATATGAATATTATTACTCCTATATCTTATTCATTTTTATGTCCGTATGGTTATTTAAATAATCTATTGTTTCTTTGATTTCATCTTTTTGTGAAAAGAAAGCATCGACGCATTGTGGGTCAAAATGTTCGCCTTTTTCTTTGTGAATATAATCATATGCCTTGTCGAGTGGCCAGATTTCTTTGTATGACCGTTTTGTGATGAGTGCATCGAATACATCGGCTACGGAAGATATTCGTGTTTCGATAGAAATTTCATCTCCTTTCAAACCGCTCGGATAGCCACTGCCATTATATTTTTCATGGTGATGCAGAGCGATGATTGCACCCATTTTTAAATAGGGGGAGGGGCTATCTTTCAGGATTTCGTATCCCATACGACAGTGTCCTTTCATAACATCAAACTCTTCCGTCTCCAAAGGGCCTTCCTTAAACAAAATACTATCGGGTATACCTATCTTGCCGATATCGTGCATGGTTGATGATATTTCCAGCATTTGTCTTTCTTCTTTGTTAAAGCCTAGTCCTTCGGCAATTATACTAGTGAATTTGCCCATACGAATCAAATTTCGACCTGATATTTTGCCCTTGAATTCACCTGCTCTGGCAAGTCGTGAAAGGGTTTCCATTTCACGTAAAAGTATTTGGTCTGTTGCCTCCTTTATTTTTATTTCTAGAGAGCTGGTATGGTTTTTGATGGTTAATCGCTGTCTTTGCAAAGTAAGTAGATTACGGCAACGGACCTTACACTCGTGGGGGTCTACTGGTTTAACAAGAAAATCTGTTGCACCTGCTTCGAAAGCTCTATACAAAGCGTTTTTATCATCTAATGCGGTAATAATAACTATGGGAATATCTTTAGTGTTAATATTACCTCTCAGTATTTTTATAAATTCTACGCCATCAATATTAGGCATCTTATAGTCAGTTAATATCAAATCGGGCATTGAAGATTTTGCTTCTGAAAGTGCATCAGTTGCATTATCAAAGCATTTTACATCAACATCTTCATCTATGGTCTTTGCAATATTCTCCATAATAATGCGACTGGTGGTCTGATCATCAACAATGAATACGGTGCTGTTTGTTGATTGAAGATCAGCGATTTTGCTATTTGAAGTCATGCATATATTCCTAATTTTAATATCATTACTCTATTGTTTATGGCAGAAGTTAGTGTTTTTTGATAAGCACATAAATAGCTCCGGTTCCACCATCATGAGAAGGCGCTGAACAAAATGCCAGGATCGAGTCGTATCTCTGTAACCATTTATTGAGTTTGTTTTTCAACACGGGAATCTTGTTCACCGAGCCGTGGCCTTTACCATGAATAATCCTGATACAGCGACGATTCGTTGACTGGCAATAGCTAAGGAAATCATCCAGTTCTTTTTTGGCGATATCCACGGTCATACCGTGTAGGTCAAGCTCGGATTCAATCGCGAACTGACCTCGACGTAACTTGCGGATAATTTGCTGTTGTACACCACTTCTCCTGAAATAGAGTTCATCGCCGATCTCTACATCCGGGATATCAAATGGAGCATTTGCCATCTGCTGGAATGCCTGTTGTTCACTGAGGATAGATTGATTTGGAATAGGCGCAGGCTTGCCTGTAGCCAATTTCACACCGTCGTACTTTATCGTGTCCACTTCACCAATTGTCTGGCGAAATAGCTTCATATCATCTTTTGTCACGCCTTTTGGATCGGGCATAAGTTACTCACTGCGCACTGAAAGTGCACTAGTTTATACCAGACTGTAGTATAAAGGGAGTATTTGAATGAAAATATATAGTGAAATAAAGTACTTAAAGTATAAAATGCATCTAATTCATCAAGAAACCCAAAGCCGCGCGTTATAAAATATTCTCATCCATGGGCCATTTTCGGCATTCCATGTGTCAGGTAGCCACGAATATTGTTTTTTCAGGAATACCCTTTCCGGGTGCGGCATCATAATCGTGAAACGGCCATCGTTATTTGTAAAACCGGTTTGGCCATCAGGCGAACCATTCGGGTTCTTGGGATAGATTTCGGTCGTTTTACCCGAATGGTCAATATATTGTATCGCTGCAATAACATTCTTTGCTGACTGTTCATCTTGATGCTCAACACGACCTTCGCCATGTGCAACAACGATGGGGAGTTGTGATCCCTGCATGCCTGTTAAAAGTATGGAAGGTGAAGCTAGCACTTTTACCATTAGCAGCCGTGCTTCGAATTGTTCAGAGATATTGCGATTAAAGACAGGCCAATGTTCTGCCCCGGGAATAATGTCTTTTAAATGAGAGAACATCTGACAACCATTACAAACACCGAGACCAAAGGTATCTTGTCTTTCAAAGAATGACTGAAATTCTCTGCGTGCCATCTCGTTGAACAAAATAGAATTTGCCCAGCCCCGACCTGCACCGAGGACATCACCATATGAAAAACCACCACAGGCGACCAGGCCCTTGAATGAATCAAGTGATACAGTTCCTGAAACGATGTCACTCATATGGACATCAATGCTTTCAAACTCAGCCCGATGAAATGCTGCGGCCATTTCAACTTGTCCGTTAACGCCCTGTTCGCGCAGAATAGCCATTCTGGGTTTTGCCCCGGTATTGACGTAGGGCGCATGAATTTTTTCATCCGCATCAAATGTAATATCTACAAACAGCCCGGGATCATCTTTATCAAGTAAACGGTCATATTCCTGTTTGGCAGAGACAGGGTTGTCTCTTAATGCCTGCATTTTGAAGGTTGTTTCAGACCATGAACAATGTAGTGAAAGTATTTCTTCCTCGAATACAGTTTCCTTATCTTTAATTATTCTTAGTTGCCGATCCTGATTCAGTGTACCAATATCATGAATATGATCTTGCAGAAATTCTGCATCTTTAAATACTTTATAAACTTCTTGCAGATCTTCTGAACGTATTTGTATGACAGCACCTAGTTCTTCATTGAATAAAGCTGGAATTGTCTGGCTTGAAGAATCAAGACTTAAATAGTCCAGGTTGATATCAATACCTGTGCGTGCAGCGAAAGCCATCTCACATAGCGTGGTAAATAATCCACCATCAGAACGATCGTGATATGCCAGAATGATTCCTGCTTCATTCAATAATTGAATTAATCTGAAAAATATTTTGAGATCATGAATGCTTTCTACGTCGGGCGTGGTTCCGGAGATTGCCTGATAAACCTGGGTCAAACAAGATCCGCCCAGGCGATTTTTTCCAAGACCCAGATCAATTAATAACAATCTTGTTTCCCCCTGGTTGGTTTTTAGTTCAGGGGTGAGTGATTGGCGAACGTCTACGACAGGTGCAAATGCCGAGATAGTTAACGAAAGTGGTGAGGTGACCTGTTTTTGTGAACCAGAATCGCGATCCGACCACACCGTGTTCATAAATAGAGAATCCTTACCTACCGGAATACATATTCCAAGGTCTTGGCAGAGTTCGCTGACCGCCTGAACCGTATTGAAGAGTTTTGCATCTTCATTATCTTGCCCACAGGCGGCCATCCAGTTTGCAGATAAAACTATATCTTCCAGTTGAAGAATTCTTGCGGCGGAGATGTTGGTGATCGCCTCACCGATGGCCATGCGTCCGGAAGCGGGTGCATCAATCAACGCTATGGGTGCACGTTCACCCATGGCCATGGCTTCTCCTGTATAGGCATCAAAGGAGCTGGATGTGATAGCGCAATCCGCAACGGCTGTTTGCCAGGCACCGACCATTTGATCTCTGGCGACCAGACCAGAGATGGAACGATCACCAATGGTTATGAGAAAATGTTTGTCTGCCACAGCAGGTAAATGCAATATGCGATGAACCGTTTCTTTTATGTCCAGGCCTTTGGTTTCGAATTCATCATAATTTTGCGTTTTTGATTGAACATCTCTCTGTATCTCAGGCATCTTGCCTAGTAATACTGACAAGGGTAAATCAACAGCCTTGTTGTTAAATAATTCGTCATTCAAGGTCAGATGTTGTTCTTTGGTCGTCTCACCAAGAATGGCAAAAGGTGCCCGTTCACGTTGGCAAAGATGGCTAAAGCGCTCGATAGATTCTGCTGCTATGGCGAGGACATAACGTTCCTGAGATTCGTTACACCATATAGCCATGGGTGACATCCCCGGTTCATCATTGGGGATTTTGCGTAATTCAAATATTGCACCTCGCTGACTATCGTTGACCAATTCCGGAAGGGCATTTGACAAGCCACCTGCACCGACATCATGTATCGAGATTATCGGGTTTGAATCATTCATTGCCCAACAGGCATCAATGACCTCCTGACAGCGTCGTTCCATCTCCGGGTTATCTCTCTGTACAGAAGCAAAATCAAGATTCTCTTTACTCTCGCCCGATGCCATCGATGACGCGGCACCTCCCCCAAGACCGATAAGCATTGCCGGGCCACCAAGAACAATGATTTTTGCACCGGCTGGAATATTACCTTTCTCAACATGTGCATCCCGGATCATGCCGTAACCGCCCGCGAGCATGATGGGTTTATGGTAACCACGAATGATGTCATTTTCTTTTTGTTCATAGCTCCGAAAGTAACCAGCAAGCGCAGGTCGACCAAATTCATTATTAAATGACGCTGCACCGATGGGACCTTCCAGCATGATGTTCAGGGCAGAGACTATGCGATCAGGCTTACCATAGTCGACTTCCCAGGCTTGATGAAAATCAGGGATCTTGAGATTTGATACGGAAAAACCGGTCAGGCCTGCTTTTGGTTTTGCACCCCTACCTGTCGCTGCCTCATCTCTGATTTCACCACCGGAACCCGTCGATGCCCCGGCGTAAGGAGAGATGGCCGTGGGATGGTTATGTGTTTCTACTTTCATCAAAAGATGAACATCTTCCTCGCTCACCTGATATTGATGTGACTCCGGATCAGGAAAAAATCTGGAGGCGGAATATCCTGCAGTGACCGCGGAATTATCACTGTATGCAGATAATACTTTGCCAGGATTTTTCTTATGAGTTTGTCGAATCATATCGAACAGAGAGTCGTCTTTGTGCTTTCCATCGATGGTCCAGGCGGAGTTAAATATTTTGTGGCGGCAGTGTTCTGAGTTGGCTTGGGCAAACATCATCAGTTCGACATCGGTAGGATTTCGACCGAGTTCTTTAAATCTATTCAGCAAATAATCTATTTCCAGAGCCGAGAGTGCCAGTCCCATCTCGGTATTGGCCTGTTCCAATGCTTCTTTACCCGATGCCAAAAGGTCAATTGTTTCAAGAGGCGCTGCATCTGATGTTTGAAAAAGTATTTCAGCCTGCTCGGTATTCTCCATCACCGATTCTGTCATACGGTCATGAAGCAATGGTTTTATCAGTTCGATATCTGCTTTTTTTATCTCGGAACCATCAGTAGTCGAAATACACCAGCCAATGCCTCTTTCTATGCGTAGGATATTATCCATGCCACAATTGTGAAGGATGTCGGTTGCTTTACTTGACCAGGGTGAAATGGTGCCAGGCCTTGGCGTTACCAGGACAGAGGCAGCTCCTGTTTCACCTTTTCGCTTAAGGTCTTCTTCATCGGAACCCAGCAGAATAGTATTGAGTTGTGTGATTTCATTGGTCTCAAGCTTGTTCCGAGAGTGAATGAAATGAATAAACTGACTTTCCACGTGGGTAATGTCTGGTACCTTCTGTTGTAAGGCAGAAAGCAATTTGTCAATTCTAAATTTAGAAAGCGCAGTCTTGCCGCAGAGAATATGCATCTAGTTTGAAATGATCAAAAGGTAATTTAATAAAAATATTATCAGTCTGGTGGCGTGCTATTTTATTTCATCTACCTTGATCAATACAGTGCGCAATTCCTGTCCGTGGACATCGGAAGATGAAAAATTTTGACGTCTTCCCCGAGTAAAGCTTTGATCAATGCCTCCTAATTCCATCCATTCGCCTAATCTGCCTGTGACTGTGGTTTCCAGACCTTGCACATTTGACGCAGCATGACCGCCTGGCTTTATACTGGATAACTCGGTTGCGGCCAGAAGTGTCACCTGATCTCCATTGAGTCTTGGTAAAACATAAAAACCCGAGCCAAAATCATGGTACTCAGTTGATTGATTTACAACAACACCATTTTCAGTGATCACGGTGTCAGTCGTGTGCACAGGGATAGATTGCCCTTGATTGATATAGGCCGGGCGACCTTCCAGGGCCTGGACTCTATATGTATTTCTGTCATCAGCGCGTGACGTGCTATCTAGTGTTCGATAGCGGATGTTTGAATCTTTGTCACCAGCCGAGACGGACAGGCCCTCATTGGAGTGATCATGCCCAGTTTTGATTTGTACATCGCCAGAGGAATATTTTCCGGAGAGGGAATCTTCGCGGAGATAACTATCGCCAGCGACGTTTTGTTTTACGGTGATCATTAATCTTCTCGGCGCATGATCAATTTGTTTGAGTACCTGTTTGATCTCAGCAAGGTTGGAAGGCGTCGTCTTTATAATCAGCTGGTTATTCATCCCTGTGACTGTTCCACCTGGTGTGACCAGCGGACGAATAATCTGAATCACATCATTAACCGTGCGCTTTTGCAACGGAATCACTTCCAACTGCATATTTTCCGCCAGTGTTATTTGCGGTAGCAGTAACATAAAGCTAATGATCAGCTGGTGAAATCTCTTCATGCTTGTCTTGTCACATCAACATTTGCCTGAAATTTGGATCAGGTGTTGCCTGTTCCCACATCTCTACAAATTGCCTGAGTAGATTTTTAGAGTGGCGAAGGTCTTTAAAGTTTGCCGTGCCTTCAAAACGCTCGCCATTATCCCTGTGAATATAGCCAGTCGCATCCGCCACCAACAGGCATTCGTTATAATCATCAAATGAATAATGTGCTTTTCGTATCTCGATAAAGGAGCTTAATCTGGCCAATATATCGAGTAAGCGATGTCCGCGCTTTATAATCGTGTCTGGTTCGAAGACGATAATCTGAATTTTGGCTCGCCGATGACGAAGCGCAAGATATTTTACTGCATCGGCAAACTCTTCGGTGTCAAACACAAGTGGATCCAGTTCCCGGCTAATGATATTCAGGCTTCTTTGACATTGATTTGCCATATGATTGGCGACCAGGATATTTTCAGCGCGATTCTCAAGCTGTAAAACCTTGTCTGTTTCACCCAATCGATAGTCTTCAATATCCTGCATTTTTATGGTGCCTTATTTGGACGGAAAAGATTTTGCCTGTTCGGCAGCATTACCGATATAAGTAGCTGGCGTTAACTTTAATAATCTGTCTTTTTCTGTTGCAGGGATATCCAGCGAATTAATAAAATTGTGTAGTGTTTCTGCATTAATAGACTGGCCTCGTGTGAGTTCCTTCAATCTCTCGTAAGGTTTCTCAATACCGTATCGACGCATGACTGTTTGTACCGGTTCTGCCAGTACGTCCCAGGCATTGTCCAGGTCATTTGCCAGTACATCAGGATTTGATTCAAGTTTGGATATACCCTTCAGGCAGGATTTATAGGCAAGTAATGCATAGGCAATGGCGCTGCCATTATTACGAATGGTCGTTGAGTCAGTTAAATCTCTTTGCCAACGCGAAACAGGCAACTTCTCAGCCAGGTGATTCAACAGGCAATTTGCAAGTCCGAGGTTTCCCTCCGCATTTTCAAAATCAATAGGATTCACCTTATGTGGCATAGTTGAAGATCCGATTTCTCCAGCGATGGTTTTTTGTTTGAAATAGCTCAATGAGATATAGCTCCATATGTCTCGACAAAAATCGACCAGAATAGTATTGAATCTGCTCATTGCCTGAAAATATTCAGCCATATAATCGTGTGACTCAATTTGTGTGGTGTGAGGATTCCACTGCAGTCCCAGACTTTCCACAAAGCTTTTTGAAAATGTGGGCCAGTCTACATCTGGATAGGCAGATAAATGGGCATTGAAATTACCTACGGCACCGTTGGCCTTGCCGATGAAATTAATTTCATCGAGTTGCGTTAACTGGCGATTGAGGCGATGTGCAAACACGCCCATTTCTTTTCCCAGGGTCGTGGGTGATGCTGTTTGCCCATGGGTCCTTGCCAACATGGCTTGATCCGCATATTTCACAGTCAATACTGTGATGGCATTAATAATGTCTACCAATGCTGGTCGCATGACAGAATCATGGCTTTCCTTGAGCATCAGCGCATGACTAAGATTATTAATATCTTCTGAAGTACAGGCAAAATGAATAAACTCAGAAACTTTTTCCAGTTCTTTATTTCCTGCAATTTTTTCTTTAATAAAATACTCGACTGCCTTGACATCATGGTTGGTGGTACTTTCGATCTCCTTAATGCGTAAGGCATCTGTTTCCGAGAAGTTATCGCTGATGTCATTCAGCAGGGCATTAGCTTCGTCTGTGAGCGCAGGCACTTCCACTATATCAGTCTGAACTGCAAGCGCCTCTAACCACCGAATCTCAATCAGAACGCGAAAACGCATCAGCCCGAACTCACTGAATATGGGTTTTAGCTCAGTAGTTTTATCACCATAGCGACCATCTAATGGCGAAATTGCAGTCAATGGCGTTAAATTCATTTATATATTTCCTATATGCTCAAACAGGCTCTCTATATCTGGATGGGTATTCTAAACTTTTTGTTGTTCATGGGCACGGATTTGGTTGCCGGTTATGAATATTTTCAATTTCGCGTAAAACATCTTTCGTAAGACTGATATCCAGACTCTCGATGTTTGATCTTAACTGGGACATATCCGTGGCACCGATGATATTACTGGTCAGGAATGGGCGAGAGTTGACGAAGGCCAGTGCCATTTGTGCAGGATCCAGCCCACTGTCTTTCGCGAGATTGACGTAGGCTTCTGTACAGGCTATTCCATTTTCATTGTTATACCGGGTGAACCGTTCAAACAGGGTAATTCTCGTACCTTCAGGTTTGGCATTGTTGAGATATTTTCCACTCAATACGCCAAAGGCCAAAGGCGAATAGGCCAGGAGGCTGACATCCTCACGGTGTGAAAATTCTGACAAGCCAATTTCGAAACACCGGTTTAATAAATTATAAGGATTTTGTATCGAAACAATTCTTGGGAAGTTCTCTTCAGTCGATGCTCGCAAATATTCAGAGGTGCCCCAGGCTGTTTCATTGGAGATGCCAAGCTGTCGTATCTTGCCAGTTTGCACCAGGTCATTCAGTACCCCGAGTGTTTCACTAATCGGCACGCCATCTTTATCGGGCGCATGATAGTAATCCAGTTCGCCAAAATAATTGGTATCTCGCTCTGGCCAGTGTAGTTGGTATAGATCAAGATAATCTGTTTGTAATCTTTTTAAACTGTCATTCAAGGCAGCTTCAATATTTTTCCGGTCCAGTCGGGCATTGCCGTTTCTGAGATAAGGTATCCAGTCTGCAGATGCACAAACTTTAGACGCGATAATTAATTTATCGCGGTCTTTGCGTTTACTTAACCAGTTACCCAAACAGGTCTCCGTTCTGCCCTGTGTTTCTTCCAGGGGTGCAACAGGATAAAGTTCAGCGGTATCAATAAAATTAATTCCCGCATCTATGGCGAAATCTAGTTGCTCACAGGCTTCGGCCTCGGTGTTTTGTTCACCCCAGGTCATAGTGCCGAGACAGAGCAAGCTCACTTCAATATCAGTTTGGCCAAGCCGTCTATATTCCATTATCTTTCCCACACAATTTCAGACAAAAGATAACGCATATGATACCTTAAAACGTATGGAAACATTGACCCTGACAAAACCCGATGACATGCATTTGCATCTAAGAGAGGGGGATGTGATACGTGATGTTCTGGCTGATTCTGCCAGACAGTTTGCACGTGCGATCATCATGCCTAACCTCAAATCACCGGTGGTTTCAACCGAACAGGCATTGGCGTATCGGCAGAGCATTATTGAAAGCTTACCTGAAGATATTCAGGCAAGTGATGAATTTATACCGTTGATGACACTCTATTTGACAGAAAAAATGACAGCGGATGAGATCAGCAAGGCGAAAGAAAGCGCTTATATCTATGCTACAAAATATTATCCTGCGGGTGCAACCACGAATTCAGAGTGTGGGGTAACCGCTATCGAAAATGTGTATCCGGTTTTGCAAGCAATGGTGGAACAAAATCTTCCTTTGCTGGTTCATGGTGAAGTGACCAATACAGATGTCGATGTTTTTGATCGGGAAGCAATCTTTATTGAAAAGATATTATGTCCATTGATGGAAAATCTTCCCGATTTACGAATTGTGTTTGAACATATCACCACCAAAGATGCCGTTGACTTTGTCAGACAAGGCCCTGATAACCTGGTCGCTACGATTACTCCGCAACATCTTTTATTAAATCGTAATGCCTTATTTGCCGGAGGCATCCACCCACACTATTACTGCTTGCCTGTGTTAAAGGCGGAAGAACATCGACGTGCTGTTGTCGATGCTGCAACCAGTGGTAGTCCAAAATTCTTTTTAGGCACAGATAGCGCCCCACATGCAAGGGGTGTGAAAGAATCAGCCTGTGGTTGTGCAGGGATTTATTCTGCGCATAACGCCATTGAGCTCTATGCGGAAGTCTTCGAAGAGGCAGCTTGTCTGGATAAACTTGAAGGTTTTGCCAGCCACTATGGTGCGGATTTTTATGGTCTGCCAAGAAACGAAGGCACTATTACTTTGGAAAAGAAACAATGGCAAATTCCTGATTCCTTGCCTTTCGGTGTATCAGAAATTATTCCATTTCGTGCAGGAGAGATTTGTCAATGGAAGATGAAGTAATAATTAGCCAAAAACAAAACGGGCAGACACAAGTGAGCCATAAGGAAGTTAAAGAGAAACAAAAAAAAATTGCCTCTGGTCGGTTTCGGGGTTATTACCCGGTCGCTGTGGATGTAGAAACTGGTGGATTTAATTCAGTATCTGATGCATTGCTGGAGGTGGCAGCCGTGACATTTACCATTGAAGAAGATGGCATGTGGACAATGGATAATTGTATCTCACGGCATGTAGAACCTTTTGCGGGTTCCAATCTGGATCCGGCCGCACTGGAATTTACTGGTATCAATCCTGAACATCCGTTTCGAAAACAGATTGCTGTCCCTGAAAAGGAAGCACTACAGGATATCTTTAAGATTATACGCCAGAGGATGAAGGCCTATGGCTGTAAACGAGCCATCCTTGTCGGCCATAATCCCTCATTCGATCTGGGGTTTATTAATGCGGCGGTCGAACGGTCAGGTATAAAACGAAACCCGTTTCATCCATTTAGTACATTTGATACGGCAACTCTGGGAGGGCTTGCCTATGGTCAAACAGTGTTGTCTCGTGCTGCCATTGCAGCTGGCATCCCTTGGGATCATGAACAGGCACACTCGGCGCGATATGATACCGAAAAAACGGCTGAATTATTCTGTAATATTGTTAACCAATGGAAGATACCGGAGATGGGGAAAAACAACAGTATCTGATAGAATAAATGTTTCTCAGGGCTGATGACTGTACTCAAATTAATATTACAATGAGATTTAATCATGTTAGAAGATGACAGCACACTAGATTCTCAATTGTTATTCGATCTAAGCCTTTTCCAGGGCCTTGACATCTCCACAGCCAGAGAATATCTGGATCATGCAGAACATCACATACTCCCAAAAGGCGAGATATTACTATCACCACGTTCTGGTAATAATGATCTATACGTTGTTTTGAGTGGCCTGTTGTCAGTTCATCTGGAATCTCCCAGCTCTGACATGATTGCAACAATCAATATTGGTGAATGTGCGGGGGAAATGTCACTGTTTGATGAAGGTACGCCTTCTGCCTATGTCGTTGCAGCAGATGATGTCAGAATCTTAAAGATGAGCGGTGAAATGGTATGGGATATGATTGATAATTGCGAAGGATTTGCCAAAAATTTTCTTCACTTAACATCAAGTCGCATGCGTACAAGTAATCGCAGCATGTCAAATAGCCGAAGAATTCAAGAGCACTATGAGAATAGGGCGAATATTGATTCCTTGACTCGACTGCATAATCGACGGTGGATTGATCAAAATCTTCCACAGGCATTCGAAACCTGTGTCGCAGATAAAATTCCCTTATGTTTGATGATGCTCGATATTGATCATTTTAAGAAATACAACGATGATCACGGACATTTAGCTGGGGATGCGTGCTTAAAAGTGGTTTCTGAGGCCATAAGAATCAGTATTCGTCCAAGCGATCTGCTGGGCAGATTTGGTGGTGAAGAATTTGTCGTACTATTGCCTGATACAAATCTTGCTTCCAGTGAAGGAGTTGCAAATAGAATTAAAAATGAAGTTGAGAATGCAGAGGTGACAGGGCATAAACTTGAAATCCTTCCATCCGTGACAATTTCAATAGGTGTTACTGAAAGTAAAGCAGACGCAGTCTATGAAGATATATTCAAGGCTGCTGATGCAGCGCTTTACAAGGCTAAAGAGAGTGGTAGAAATTGTATTTGTTATAAGGAATAGTCTTAAGGGCACCTTTACTGAGTTATATTAAAAACAGTTTTGCCTTTAATTTGAAATGAGTAAAATTTACTTCGGTGAATTTCGGGTTTATGTTATCGAGCATATTAAAGCCATTGAGGCACAAGATCCCGAGTTTCAATCCACAGCATGGTTTCTACTAAGGTATCTCAGAAAGATAGCAAAAAATTCAAACCCACCAACGACTCCTGGTAAGGTAGAAGGGTGTATGCGTGGGTTGATTAGGTTTTATGTCGATATGATTGATGAACATTCTGAGTTGGGTGATAGATGTATGAAGATTTATGCCGAATACAGGAAGGCCTTGCGTTTTAGCCAGGAGGATTAATTTTTTGCTTTTTCCTCCAGCTTGATAATCGTGGCGCGTGTCATTTCAAGCATTAATTTTTTGATTTGATACGGCCCAATCACTGGCGGCACAAAAAAATCAGGTTTCATCTCGATATCCAGTATTATTTGTGTAACAGGATGCATCTTGTTTGAATCCACTGCCTTAATTTCCCAACGCATCCATCCAGCGTGAAAATCACTCCCTTCAGGAATAATACGGGAAAATAAAATACCGTTTTCTATAAAATGGAATGTCTGGACGTGTCTGATGTTGAAGCATAGAAATAATACGCATGTTTCGGTAAGCATACTCACGGTAGTTCGTTCATCTTCCGACTTATCCAGCAACTTGCTTTCTTTCAAATAAGGATTGATTAAAGGGAGATTTTCGTAGTTTGTAATAAGTCTTATAATGTTATCGACGTCCGCATTCACAGTGGCATTAATATGCAGGTGATAGAGGTTGTTTTTTTTTCTTACTTCGACGAAATATATCTCTGCGCACAGGGGAGTGACTGGCAACAAGGCTAGAATTATTAATATAATTTTTGAATAAGACTTATTCATTAATCAAACCAATGTCTGGGGATCCAAAGTATTTTTCAAATAATCTGGCGTCATCAAAGTGGCGTCGTCCTACAAAGGCAATTGCATGATGTCCCCATTGACGCATGGCTCCCGGACTGGGTATACCCATCGGCCAGAAT
>JAKZTI010000060.1:0-7393 GCA_047517145.1 Gammaproteobacteria bacterium | reverse complement strand
AGTTTACTAAGCAGTTCTATCAGGAGAATGGCCTGGTTAAGGGTACAGTCAAAATAGGTGATAATACGGTTGATCTGGAAAACATTACGGTTCCGGTACTGAACATCTATGCAGCAGCAGATCATCTGGTTCCCCCCGATTCATCCAAGGCACTAGGCGGATGTGTTTCAAGTAAAGATTATACAGAGCTCGAATTTCCTGGCGGGCATATTGGCATCTATGTGAGCGGTAAAGCACAGGCGATGATTCCACCTGCAGTGGGTCAATGGCTTGATGAGAGGACCTAATTGAGCCAAAGAATTTTGATGCTTTAAAAATTCAGACGTCCGCAGGACAGGAGGCCTGGCATATCTTTGAAACCTAGCCCATGAACAAGCCGCCATTGACGGAGATATCTGAGCCGGTGATATAGCCAGAGTTTGTGTGTGCCAGAAAGGCAACGGCATCGCCAATTTCAGAAGGTTTGGCCAGTCGGCCAAGCGGGATTTTTGCGACAATACTGTCTACAATTTCTTTTGGCATGGCTTTCACCATGCTGGTGCCAACATAACCAGGTGACACGGTATTTACCGTAATACCACCATCGGCAAGTTCTCTGGCGAGGGATTTTGTAAACCCGACCATACCTGCCTTGGCAGCAGAATAGTTAGTCTGACCAAATTGACCTTTAAGACCATTCACTGAAGAGATGTTAATAATTCTACCGTATTGACGCTTGACCATGCCATTGATAAAGCTGCGGGTCACATTAAAAACACTGTCCAGGTTGGTATCCAGAACAGCATGCCAGTTCTCCTCTTCCATTTTTTTCAATGTCGCATCACGAGTGATACCAGCGCAGTTGACCAGAATATCGACTCTATCGTGACTGGCTTCCAGTTCTTTTGCCATTTTTTTACATGCTCTGTAATTTGTAACATCACATTCGATGACATGAATATTCAGGCCTTCTTCAAGACGTTCTTTCTGCCATTCAATGGCACGTTCTGCCTCAAAAGAAATGTAGGTTGCAATTACCTTGTTACCATGTCTGGCCAGGCTTTTACAAATATCAGTACCAATGCCACCAATACCCCCGGTAACGACGGCGACGTGACCCGTATCAGGTTGTGATGTTACTGCTGATCCTTTTGTAGTACTTTTACATGCGCCTTGGGGAAAAAATGATTCCATTGCTGCGGTATGTTGTTGAGCAAGCTGATCAACCATATCGTTGGCCATATCTGAAAACTGAAAAAAAGAATTCATGGTGTATTCCATGGGGTCATTCCAGTTTTCAATCATCATCATCTGGTTTTTTTGTAGCTGATTTGTAAATTCTGTAAACATGTCTAAATAGTCATCTTGCGTAAATTGCTTGCTCATGCAATGAGTCCTCATTGTTTTGGGCGTTATTGATTATGTGAATAAATGACTTTCGGGTAAAACTTATTATTATTCTGTATGGTTTTATTTTTTATCGGTATTCAGGTTTGCTGCCTTGAAGAAGCTCTCCTGCATATCTTGCCACATCTTGAGGTTGTTATCTGCCATCTCATTCATGGCGGTCAGTGGGTCAGTCGTGACAGCATCCTGCAATTGTTTTTGTTGATCGACAAATAGATCCAGACTTTTTGTGATGAAATCACCGGCAACACCTTGCATGGAATCACCATAAAAACGAATGATTTGTGATAGCGCCGATGCTGAGAAAAATGGTTCACCGTCGTGTTCCTGCTCTGCAATAATCTGCAGCAATATACCTCTGGTCAGGTCCTCATTAGTTTTAACGTCCTTGACAGTGAAATCAATACTATCCATGACTAACTGCCTGACATTATCTAGTGTGATGTATTTGCTGATTTCCGTATCGTACAAACGACGGTTAGGATATTTCTTAATGACTCGTGTCTCACTCATAACTCATTGACCAGTTGTTATTAAAGCATTTATCGGAATATCCCATGTCTTGTTAAAATAGACAAGACATGGGATATTAATTACATCATGTGTTGACCACCATTCATTGAAAAGTCAGCACCGGTTGCAAAACCAGCTTCATCTGATGCCAGAAAATCAACCAATGCAGCAATTTCTTCTGAGGTACCAAGACGGTTCACTGGAATGTTCGCAATGATGGAATTCCGAATCTCTTCGGAAACAGCCATGACCATCTCTGTTGCGATATAACCAGGAGAAACGGTATTTACCGTCACGCCTTTACGAGCAACTTCCTGCGCCAGAGCCATGGTGAAACCATGCATACCAGCCTTTGAAGCGGCATAGTTTGTCTGGCCCAGCTGGCCTTTCTGTCCGTTGATTGAAGAGATATTAATAATACGTCCCCAACCACGATCAGTCATGCCTTCAACAAGTGGTTTGGTGATATTGAACAGACCATCAAGATTGATGTTCATGACAGCATCCCACTTTTCCTTGCTCATCTTCTTGAACATACCATCTTTAGTAATGCCGGCATTGTTGACAAGAATATCAATCGGGCCGAGATCTTTTTCTATTTGATCTACCAGTGCCTGGCAGGCATCGAAGTCAGAAACGTCGGCCTGGTAGATAGCAATATCGTGACCAGCCTTACTGGCTCCGGCTTGCCAGGCATTGGCTTTTTCTTCGTTACGATAATTTGTTGCTATCTTGGCGCCAGATTCGGAGAGTTTGAGGCAAATGGCTGCACCGATACCGCCGGTTCCACCTGTGACTAATGCTACTTTTCCTTTTAGATTTGACATTATTCTTACCTCTCAACCGCTAATGCAACGCCCAGTCCACCACCAATACACAGTGTGGCCAAACCTTTTTTAGCATCGCTACGTTTCATTTCATGTAGAAGAGTAACGAGTACACGGCAACCTGAAGCTCCAATCGGGTGTCCCAGAGCAATGGCACCACCGTTGACATTTACTTTGTCTGTATCCCAACCAATACCTTTATTGACTGATATTGCCTGTGCAGCAAAAGCTTCATTGGCTTCAATCAGATCCAGGTCTTCGTGCTTCCAACCTGCTTTTTCCAGACATCTCTGAGTCGCAGGAATAGGACCTGTACCCATAATGGTTGGGCTGACGCCCGCACTTGAGTAAGCCGCAATCGTAGCTAGTGGTTCCAGGCCTAATTCTTTGGCCTTGCTTTCGGACATGACAACCACCGCAGCAGCACCATCATTCAGTCCTGAAGCATTAGCCGCTGTCACTGTACCTTCTTTATCGAAGGCAGGACGCATCTTGCCGAGTTTCTCTGCTGTAACGCCCGCACGTGGGAACTCATCTTTATCAAAAATAACCGGATCACCTTTACGTTGAGGAATCTCAACAGGGATAATTTCGTCATCAAATTTACCTGCTGCCTGAGCAGCTTCTGTTTTGTTCTGAGTAGCAGCAGCGAATTCATCTTGTTCTTCGCGCGAGATCTTAAATTCTTTGGCGATATTTTCTGCCGTAACACCCATATGATAATTATTGAATGCGTCCCAAAGTCCGTCAACGATCATGGAGTCCTGCATTTTCCAGTCTCCCATCTTCTGACCATCGCGTGACTTAGGCAGGACGTGAGGTGACAGGCTCATATTTTCCTGGCCGCCAGCAACAATAATGTCGGCATCGCCACACATAATTGCCTGTGCAGCCAAATGAACAGTTTTCAGACCACTACCGCAGACCTTGTTGATGGTCATGCTTGGGGTGGTTTCTGGAATACCCGCTGCGATGGCAGCTTGTCTTGCCGGGTTCTGACCCGTGCCTGCTGTTAATACGTGACCGAAGATTACTTCGTCTACTTGTTCAGGTTTAAGTCCAGCTTGTTCTAGCACACCGGAAATAACGGTTGCTCCCAGTGAGTGGGCTGGCACGCCTGCTAATGATCCACCAAATGTGCCGATTGCAGTTCGGCCGGCGGCAACGATAACAACTTTATCTGACATGTTTAATTCTCCAAAAAATAACGTGGCACTTCATGCTCACAAATTTATGAGTTTCACATTGAGTTAATAATAATTATTATGGTGTGCACTCCAATCTACGCTGCAGTGCACAAAAATCTCAGGAATCTTAACAGAATCTTTGCACTGACTCCAGCGCCAACTTGGTTCAAAAAAGAGAAATTAAGTAAGGTCGGTGTGGCAGGGAAACTAGGTCAGAAAATTAGATGTGCAGGGCACGATTGTCTACATCAAGAGCCGCTTCGTGTATGGCTTCTGAGAGTGAAGGGTGCCCATGGATGGTGCGGGCAATATCTTCGCTACTGGCATCAAATTCCATGGCCAATACGGCTTCAGAAATGAGTTCTGAGGCATTTGGCCCCAGTATATGAACGCCGAGGATTTTGTCGCTCTGCTTGTCAGCCAGTATTTTCACCATGCCCGTTGTGTCTCCCGTGGCCCTGGCTCGGCTGTTGGCAATAAAGGGAAATGTGCCGATTTTGAAATCGATGCCACTTTCTTCCAGTGCTTGCTCAGTCATTCCCACCCATGCTATCTCCGGCCAGGTGTAAATGACCCAGGGGATTGTATGATAATTGATATGGCCGGCTTGTCCGGCAATTCGTTCGGCCACGGCCACACCTTCATCCGATGCCTTGTGAGCGAGCATAGGTCCCCTGACGACGTCGCCAATGGCGTAGACATTCGGCAGATTGGTTTGGCATTGATCGTCCACTTTAATAAACCCTTTCTCATCCAGAGTCAGGCCGCAGGCTTCCGCATCAAGACCCTCTGTATTGGGTGTACGACCCACGGCAACGATCAATTTATCAACGCTGATCTGTTGTTTACCTTCTTTATCTTCGTAGATGACAATCACTTCCTGATTGTTTGAGCCAGTACCAGTCACTCTTGCACCGAGTTTGATATCCAGACCTTGTTTGGTAAGAATTTTATAAGCTTCATCAGAGAGCTGATTATCAACAGGCTCGAGAAATGACTCCAGAGCTTCAAGGATAACGACTTCAGATCCCAGGCGATTCCAGACACTGCCCAACTCCAAACCAATGACCCCTGCGCCGATGATGCACAGTTTTCTGGGTGTTTCATTGAATTCGAGTGCACCAGTGGAATCAACGATCCTGTGATTATCGACCTTTGCTGGTGGAATTTTTGTTGCTTCGGAGCCCGTAGCGATAATGATGTGTTTGGCAGTAGCAGTAATTGTTTCTTTGCCCTCAGTTGCTGAAGGTGAAACCTCTATCAGGTAGTGACCTGAATTATCTTGTGCTGTGATGCGTCCGCGACCATGCAAGAGATCGATATTGTTTTTCTTGAAGAGACTGGCGATGCCCTGTGTCAGGATATGAACGGTCTTATCCTTGCGTGCAATCATCTTGTTAACATCCATGCTGGCACCGGAAACATTGATCCCATGATCGGCAGCATCATTTTTCAGGTAAGAGAAATGATGTGTCGATTCCAGTAAGGCCTTTGAAGGGATGCATCCGACGTTCAGGCAGGTACCTCCCAACGCAGGTTTGCCATTTTCTTTGCTCCAGCTCTCGACACAGGCGATAGAGAGTCCTAATTGAGCACAACGAATAGCAGCGACGTACCCGCCTGGCCCGGCACCAATAACAATCACATCATAATTTTTCATTAACTTGCTTTTTTATTCCCCGGATCTATATTTGAGTAATCTAGATTTGTAGTAGCAGTCTCGAAGGGTCTTCCAACTGTTCTTTAATCGAAACCAGAAATTGCACGGCTTGACGCCCATCAATGATTCGATGATCGTAAGACAGTGCCAGATACATCATGGGTCGTATTACGACCTCCCCATTCTCGGCAATTGGGCGTTCCTGGATCTTGTGCATGCCAAGGATAGCGCTTTGTGGTGGGTTAATGATCGGGGTAGAGAGCAAGGACCCAAAGGTACCACCATTGGTAAGGGTAAAGGTACCGCCGGTGAGTTCCTCAATGGTGAGTTTTCCATTACCGGCTTTTTGAGCGAGTTCAGTAATTTTGGTTTCGATAGCAGCAAATGAAAGTGTATCGGCATCTCTCAGAACCGGGACAACCAATCCACGCTCGGAACTGACCGCGATGCCTATATCGAAATAACCACGATAAAGAATGTCTTCGCCATCTACAGAAGCATTGATGACAGGAAATTTCTTTAATGCTTCAACAGTCGCCCGGGTAAAAAAGGACATGAAGCCTAATTTAACATCATGGGCTTTCTTAAATTCATCTTTATAGCGATTACGCAAATCGATAACGGGCTGCATATTCACTTCATTAAATGTTGTCAGCAGGGCATTGTCATGTTGTGCAGCCAGTAGCCTTTCCGCGGCACGTTTGCGCAGTCGTGTCATAGGCACGCGTTCCTGTGGGCGCGATTCCTTATCATTTTTCGTCACCGGAGTCGGTGTTGTGGCTTTCGGTGCTTGTTTTTTTATTTTAATGTTTTCTGAGACTACAGTTTCTGACCTCACGTTGTTCTGTACGGCATCTTCTTGCACTGGGGCTGTTGAATCAGGTGCAGGGGATGCAGGGACATCGTTACTAAGTGCAGATCCCAGGTGATTAAGAATATCCTCTTTGGTAATTCGATCCGGATCCTTTGTCTTGATGTCAGCAGCTTGAAGTTTATTCTCTGATAACAGGTTTCTAACAGCAGGGCTTAACTTGGGCGTTCCTGCAACTGGATTAGAAACGACTTGTTGTACTGGTGCTGGTGCTGGCGCAGGTTCAGGTTCTGGTTCTGGTTCAGGTGCAGGTTTAGGATCCAGCAGTGTTTGTTGTTGAGGCGTGTCTACTTCAGGTTTATCTTCTTCTTTAGTTGCAGCAGGTGTTTCCGCTGTGGATTTTTTTTCTGTTTCAATTTTGGCAATCAGTTCATCACTTTCAACGTCTTCGCCATCCTGTTTCAGAATTTCAGTCAAAATGCCATTAATCGGCGCAGCAACTTCCAGGGTAACTTTGTCTGTTTCAATATCAATCAGGTTCTCGCCACGCTTAACGGGGTCGCCTACTTTTTTATGCCATTGAAGCAAATTTGCCTCGGCAACGGATTCTGCAAGAACAGGAACTTTTACTTCAACAGTCACTATATTTTCCTCAGCTTTAATTGATCAGGTAAACATTAACATTAGCTCAATGTATATTGTTATAGAGTATATCTGACTAAGTCAGTTTGACACTCTTTCTGTGCGTAACTTCGAGTTTGTCCAGGTGTAGTGCGTCAGCCACGAGCTGTTTTTGTTGTTCCAGATGCTTGGACATATAACCCACAGCAGGTGATGCCGAATAGAATCGTCCAGCATATCCCATGATATGGTGGTCATCGATACAGCCAATCAGTGTGCCGCGAGACTGAAGGTAATACCAGCTGCCCTGGTTTTTGGGTTCTTCCTGTACCCAAACGATTTCCTTTAAATTTGGATATGTTTCTATGACTGCCCTGACTTCATCCTT
>JAKZTI010000059.1:0-2954 GCA_047517145.1 Gammaproteobacteria bacterium | reverse complement strand
GTGTTAAAGATATGCGCTTGATGACACACCTGGCCAGCGCCAATGATCGTGCTAACCCGATGACCTCTGAACAAATTCAATATTTCAACCAGGTTGCTGAAAATCAGAATGTCGAAAAAACTATTGCAAACTCTGCCGCTATTATGGCTTTTCCTGATGCTCATGTAGATTGGGTACGGCCAGGGATTATGCTTTATGGTGTTTCTCCTTTTAGTGATAGTCAGGGTCCACGAGAAGGACTGAAGCCAGTGATGACATTGCAATCAAGATTAATCACAGTCAAACAACTCAAGGCGGGGGACGCTGTGGGATATGGCGCGACCTGGCGCTGCCCAGAAGACATGCTTGTGGGGGTAGTTGCAGCTGGATATGGTGATGGCTACCCGCGACATGCGAAATCAGGCACCCCAGTACTCGTAAATGGCAAAAGAGTTGAGCTCATTGGGCGTGCATCTATGGACATGCTCACAGTCGATTTGCGTTCTCAAGCACAAGCCAGGACAGGTGACCCAGTGATCCTTTGGGGTGAGGGATTACCTGTTGAAGAAATTGCTAATCATGCAGACACAATTCCATACGAAGTTTTATGTGCAGTACATAAACGACTAGAGTTTAGTTATGGCGAAGGCTAAAGTTCAATATCAATGTACTGAATGTGGTGCGACCTTGCCCAAATGGGCAGGCCAGTGTGGCAAATGCCATGCATGGAATACGATGACGGAAACCGTAATTGAAGCAACATCAAACGTAAAATCGTTCAGGAACAGAGATCATATCGCGGTTCCCTCAGAAGTATGTTTTCTTGATACGGTCGATGCCGAGGCATCTTTCAGGTTAAGCACCGGTATGGCTGAGCTTGACCGCGCAGTAGGTGGTGGTCTGGCCACGGGGTCAGTCACATTAATCGGTGGTGATCCTGGTATCGGAAAATCAACATTATTAATCCAGGTACTTTCTGTACTAAGCAGTGAAGGTGGCGTAAAAACACTTTATGTTTCTGGCGAAGAATCTGCACAACAAATAAGTCTTCGTGGTCATCGTCTGGATCTCGCCCTCGAGCATATAAAAATATTAACAGAAAATAATCTGGAAAGAATACTGTCTGTCATTAGCTCTGAAAAACCGGAAGTCGTGGTGATAGATTCCATCCAGACGGTTTATACAGAGTTATTACAGTCCGCCCCCGGTTCAGTGGCGCAGGTCAGGGAATCAGCTGCGCAATTGGTGCGTTATGCCAAACAAACGAACACGACCGTATTGCTGATAGGTCACGTGACAAAAGATGGTGCGTTGGCAGGTCCCAGGGTGCTGGAACATATGGTCGATACGGTGCTTTATTTCGAGGGTGATATGAGTAGCCGCTACAGAGTGATTCGATCCGTTAAAAATCGCTATGGCGCAGTAAATGAACTTGGCGTATTTGCCATGACGGACAAGGGGCTGAAAGAAGTAAGTAATCCTTCCGCCATTTTTCTCTCCAGGCACGAAGAGCCGGTCTCAGGCAGCGTCATCATGGTGACAAAAGAAGGTACAAGACCATTACTTGTTGAAGTACAGGCACTGGTTGATACGTCCCCGCTCGGTAATCCAAGACGGGTCAGTGTCGGTTTGGAACAAAACCGTCTGTCAATGTTGTTGGCTATATTACACAGGCATGCAGGGATCAATACTGCTGATCAGGATGTTTTTATTAATGTCGTCGGTGGCATTAGAATTACTGAAACAGCTGCCGATCTGGCCATTATATTGGCGGCAATATCCAGTCTAAAGAATATGCCTCTACCGCAGGATTTAATTGTGTTTGGCGAAGTAGGTCTGGCTGGTGAAATAAGGCCTGTGCAGAATGGCCTGGAACGATTGAACGAAGCGGTTAAGCATGGATTCAAAAAAGCCATTATCCCCGGATCCAATCAACCCAAACAGAATATTGAAGGTATGGAAGTCATTGCAGTAAGCCGTTTGTCAGATGCAATCAATCAATTGCAGTAGGCTTTTTTCAGGGCTGGGTAGCCTTTTAAAACTGCTAGGATTGATTAAGGTAAAATTTCTCTATTTCGTATTTATTCTTTTCTTTAACCCATCAGTCTGTCTCGCTGAAACGTTTATCTATATTGATGATAGACCTGCCTTGTGGATTTATCCTCAAGATCCCGTGTATCAGGCCTGGGTTAAACATGCCGATCTGATCAATCTTGCAAAACAGATGGAGGATGACGGAAAAGAACAACTCACATTGTTTAGCAAAACTGCGTTGACCCAAATGGCCATGTTGTATGAACAGGAGGCAGTTAAATCAGGACGGGAAGATGTATCAGACTTAAGACAGAACATCAAAAAAAGCAGGTGGCGTCGTAAGGCGTTTGAATATGCAGATCAGTTACGACAAGTGTCTGATCAAATAAATTCATCTTCTGAGATTGTCTTGTATATAGAAGAGTATGGCGAACCGACTATTGTGATTGATGGAAAGCCTTATATTCTTACGACACCAGACCTGAAAAAATCAGGGCTACTCTATGCGGCCATTGTAGAGCAGTTATGTAGAAAAGAAGTCTGTGGCGAGGATATTAAGAAGCAAGATAGTGAACAAGATAAATTCAGGATAGTTATCAAAGCTGAGTGGAAAATATCAGAAACAGAAAACCCGGAATATTATTCGGAAGATGGGCTTCATTTTGTTTTTAACGATCTGAAAGACAGAAAGAAAAAACAGGAAATCTGTTTGCAAATCATGAGAGAACTTGGATTAATCTCAGAGTCGCTCATGGAAGTCTCGAATAAAGGCATATCAATAGATTGGGATGTGCTCAGGCTTGAACATATTTCCGGTTCTTATGGATACAAGCTTATTATCAATCGTTTCGGAGATTCACTGGCAATGGAGCTTGTTTATCTTGGGCAGATAGATAAGTTATTGGCTGAAACCATTCCATGGTTGCAAACCAGAATTAAGG
>JAKZTI010000058.1:0-11028 GCA_047517145.1 Gammaproteobacteria bacterium | reverse complement strand
GTAAAGCACAGCATATCAGTTATCAGGTTCTGGAAGGTGATTCACTGTGGCTAATTTCTCAACGATTCGGTGTTTCAGTTAATCAGATCAAAAAATGGAACAATCTAGCAAATAAACGTTATATTAAACCAGGTCAACTCCTGAATATCTACACAGGTACTCCCCCCAAAGGCGCGTAAGGTTTTCAATCTCAGGATGTTAGTGTAAGTTAGCAGCCTATGATTATACTTCTTAAGTTTTTCCTCCGCTGTCTTCTCAAGATTTTATATCGCGTTGAAGTAACCGGGTTGGAACACTATCAGGAAGCGGGAGACCGTGTCTTGATCGTTATGAATCATACATCACTGCTCGATTGCGTATTACTTTACGCCTGGTTACCAGAGACACCGACTTTTGCCATCAACACGCGTGTCGCTAGCAACATTACTTCCAGGTTCAGCAAGATGTTTGTTGATTTATTCATCATGGATCCAGCTAATCCTTTATCAGTAAAGTCCATGGTCAAATTTCTTTCCCAGGATAAAAAAGCCGTCATTTTCCCTGAAGGAAGAATCACGACTACCGGTTCTTTAATGAAGATATATGAAGGTCCGGGACTGATTGCAGACAAATCTGGTGCCACTGTACTGCCTATTGCAATAGATGGTGCAATATTTTCTCCGTTTTCATACTTGCAAAAACAGGGTCTCATCATCTGGTTTCCTCGCATCACATTGACCGTACTTGCACCTGTCAAATTTGACGTTGACGACGAAATTCATGGCCATAATCGCAGAAAGCTTTCAGCAATATGGATGCAGGACATCATGTATTTGCTGACTTATAGCTCTTTTAATCATCGCACCACTATCTTTGATGCAATTTTGAATGCTGCCAACCGTTACGGAAAAAACAGGCTGTTTGCTGAAGATATCAATCGCCAACCTATTTCCTACAAACAACTCATCACAAAAGCAATGGTCCTCGGCAGCGTCCTCCGCAAGGAAACAGATGAGAATGAACATGTCGGCATTATGATGCCCAATGTGATTGGAACCCTGGTAACTTTTCTTGCAGTACAGTATGCAATGCGCATCCCGGCAATGATCAATTTTACAACGGGGGCACAGGCCGCTATCAATGCTTGTGAAACAGGTAAGATCAAAACGATTTATACCTCCAGGAAGTTTATTGAAAATGCCAAGTTGGAAGAACTGGCAGCTGCACTTGAAGAAAAAATACGCCTGGTTTATCTGGAAGATATGGGTTCGCGCATTTCTATCTTTAATAAATTAGCAGGATTGGTCAGAAGCTTTTATGCAAGATCACATTACCGTCGCCTGTCAAAGGATGTCTCTCCTGATAGCCCTGGAGTGATCCTATTCACTTCTGGTTCTGAAGGTTCACCTAAAGGTGTTGTCCTTTCACATAGCAATGCCCTGTCAAATTATGCCCAGGTCAGTTGCCACATTGACTTCAGACCTGAGGATATAGTTTTATCATGCTTGCCGCTGTTTCATACATTCGGCCTGAATGCCGGATTCCTTATGCCTTTTTTTGGTGGCAGTAAGATATTTCTGTATCCAACACCATTACATTACCGAATGATCCCAGAACTGGTCTATGAACTTGAAGCAACCATTCTGTTTGGCTCAAACACATTTTTCAGGGGTTATGCACGTCATGCCCACCCTTACGACTTTCATACCCTACGCTATGCCGTGGCAGGCGCTGAAAAATTGCGTGATGAAACACAGCAAACCTGGATGGAAAAATTTGGTGTCCGCATTTATCAAGGCTATGGCGTAACCGAGACAAGCCCGGTAATTTCCGTAAACACCCCCATGGAAAGCAAGCCTGGTGCTGTTGGCCGGCTCGTGTCGAAAATGGAATATTACCTGGAACCGGTAGAGGGAATTGAGGAAGGTGGCAGACTGTTTGTCAAAGGACCAAATGTAATGTTGGGTTATATGCTTGCAGGGACAGATGGTGAAATACAGGCGCCTAAGTCTGATCGAGGCCCTGGATGGTACGACACCGGAGATATCGCCAGGGTCGATGTGGATGGCTATTTTTATATCCTGGGCAGAGCCAAACGTTTTGCAAAGATAGGTGGAGAAATGGTGTCACTCACTGCAGTGGAGGAACTGGCCACTCAAACATGGCCAGGATTTAATCATGCTGCCGTTAGCCTGCCAGATGACAAAAAAGGTGAAAAAATCATCCTCATCACAGATAACAAAGATGCGCTGAGAAAACATTTTCAGGTACAAATCAAAAAAGACAATCATGGTGAATTGTATTTACCAAAGAAAGTGTTACTGGCTGAAGGATTACCTGTCCTCGGTACAGGGAAAACGGATTATGTCTCACTCACACAAATGGCACAGGAAGCAGAAGACGAAGGCACTGGCTGGATCAAAAAATTAACCAGCCTGGTTAGAAATGTTGGTCAGTCTGGTAAAAACAAACAGGAAGAAGGACCTGCAACATCCGATGAAAGTGCTACTGACAATATCACTGATTCAGAGACATTGGGAGATAACACCGAGACAGACGTTACTCTTTTACCCCCGGAAGATCTGGAAGATAATGACGATGCCACCATTCGTAAAGAGCCTGAACAGGAAGCCGATTCAGAAAACAAATAATTAATCATACTGGTAACTCACAACACTGGAGATTGTTCCATGGAGCGACTTAAAGCTCATATTCGCAACATCCCTGATTTTCCCAAGCCGGGAATACAATTTAAAGATATCACACCACTGGTCAAAAACCCGATGATGTTACGTCTGGCTGTCAATCAATTGATACACCCTTTTCTGGGCGAAGAAATCACTGCCATCGTTGGCATGGAAGCAAGAGGCTTTATTTTTGGCAGTCTAGCCGCATGGGAAATGGGCATCGGTTTTGTGCCTTTACGCAAACCCGGAAAATTACCCTATGACATCCAAAGTGTTTCTTACGATCTTGAATATGGTTCAGCATCATTAGAAGTTCATACAGATGCACTGGATAGCAATGACAAAGTCTTACTGGTTGATGATTTAATAGCCACTGGTGGTACTGCCGCTGCCAGTTGCCAGTTGATAGAAAAACTTGGCGCTGAAGTTTTCGCCTGCGCCTTTGTTGTCGAACTCGACGACTTAAATGGCAGGGATCTGTTATCTCAGTATCGAGTACATTCCCTGGTTCATTATTAAATAATTCATTACTAAACCAACAAGGCCCATCTACAATAAAGGAAAGCAAAGAATGAAAATAAGCAGCTCTATTTTAGTTTTACTCGTTGCAGCTCTGCATATTTATTTCCTCATTCTGGAAATGTTTCTATGGAACCATCCCATTGGCTATAAAACCTTTGCAACAACACCAGAATTCGCTACGGCCTCTGCTTCATTGGCCATGAACCAGGGACTTTACAATGGCTTTCTGGCTGCGGGCTTAATATTTGGTCTGCTGAGAAATAATTTAAGCTTCAAGGTATTCTTTCTGAGTTGCATTATCGTCGCCGGGATCTTTGGTGCACTAACGGCCAAGATGAGCATTCTGTTTATCCAGGCCGCCCCGGCATTCTTGGCACTAATCTTTGTTTTACTGGCTGATAAATACACATCAGAAAATGCACCTCAGTAGAAAAATAATTCCACCTGTTTATCTACTGATATCACTGTTCCTTATGTTTGTTTTCGACAAGTACATACCTGTCATGAATATAATCACATCACCTTTTCATTACTCAGGTATTGTTGTGGGGTTCTGTGGCCTTGCCTTAGGTGCAAGTGCTGTGATTTCTTTTAAAAAAGCTGGAACCGTAATCAAGCCTTTTGAATCCTCAACAGTTTTAGTAAAAGATGCTCTATATCGGTATACACGTAATCCAATGTATCTTGGTATGGTGATATTGCTGATCGGTGTCGCAAGTTATCTAGGCAGCCTGACGCCTTATGTGGTTATTCCTGTTTTCTTTCTCATTATTCAGCAGTGTTTTATTAAACACGAGGAACTATTCCTTGAAAATATTTTCGGACAGGAATATCTGGATTACAAAGGCAAAGTCCGACGTTGGATCTAGCTATTTAATTTAAATCAAGCCACCATTAATATTGATTATCTGACCTGTAATATATGAAGCTTCATCTGAGGCCAGATAAAGTGCAGCATTGGCGACATCTTCAGGCTGTCCAAAACGACTCAACGGGATTTCACTGATACGTTCCTGATAATAGGTCGTTTTCATCAGATCTTCTGCAAATGCCGTTTCAATCCATCCCGGCGCAAGGAGATTCACCCTTATATTAGGGGCAACGCTTTTTGCCAAAGATTGACTAAAACCACGTACACCAGCTTTGGCCGCAGCAAACATTTGGGGATTTTTACCCTGAAATCCATGAATCGCCAGATCCCAGGTCATATTGATGATAACGCCATGGCCTGCCCGTTCCATCACTGCAACAACACCCCAACAACAATTAATCGTGCCTTTCAGATCAACATCGATGAGTAATTGTAATTTTTCCTGTTCACTTAATTCTGAACCTTTACCTGTCAAAACATCTGCGCCGGCATTGTTTACCCAGATATCAATCTGCCCTAATTCAGACAGCGCTTCATCAATCAAAAATGTCACATCTCTAGGATCAGATACATTGGCCCTGATGGCTACAGCACGACCACCAGAGCCATTGATTTGTTTAACGATATGCTCTGCTTTATCCCTGGAACTATTGTAGTTCACCACAACATGCGCACCCTCTCGGGCAAAAGTTGTTGCGATCGATTCACCAATACCACTACTGGCACCTGTAACAACGACAGTTTTATGTTCAAGTCGTGGCATTTATTGGATAATCCCCGATAATAATATCGTATAGCTGACTTATTTTAACCATTTATTAAAGATTCTGATATGGCTTCTGTCTCAGTCGTGATACCAACATACAATCGAGTGCATCTACTCGAACGCTCCCTGGACTCTGTCTTGGGGCAAACACTGGCTGCAGATGAAATTATTATTGTCGATGATGGTTCAACAGATGACACGGTATCAACACTCAAATCTCTGCACCCTGAAGTAAAATTGATACAACAAGACAATCTGGGGGTGAGCGCAGCACGCAATACTGGCATATTAGCTTCCAGGCATGACTGGATAGCGCTGCTGGATTCTGATGATGTCTGGCACGAGAACAAACTTGAACGACAGATGACTGCGCTTGAAAATGCGCCGGAGTATCTTATTTGCCATAGTGACGAGATATGGATTCGTCAAGGCGTTCGAGTCAATCAAATGAACAAGCACAAGAAAGCAGGTGGACACATATTTCAGCACTGCCTGCCACGATGCGTCATCTCCCCTTCTTCAGTGATGATTCATCGTTCATTGTTTGAAGAAACAGGTTTGTTCGATGAAAACTTACCTGCCTGTGAGGATTATGATTTATGGCTACGAATTTGTTCACGCTATCCTGTGTTATATATTGATGAAGCATTGATCACTAAGCATGGTGGCCACGATGATCAATTATCTGGACAACATTGGGGTATGGATCGCTTCAGAATACAGACACTGAATAAAATTGTTGCAGAAAACAAGCTGAGTGACAGTGATCGTGATGCTGCGATAAAAATGATGGTGAAAAAAATTAATATTTATCTGGCTGGCGCAGAGAAACATGGCAATACTGAACACGTCAATGACTTCAAGCAGTTATTGAAGATATATGCCAAGGAGATGGTTGCGGCCTGATGACTGAAACGCTGAAAAATAATGCATTAGACCGAATTGTTAATTTTTATGAGCTTGATGAAAATATTGGTACCTCAGGTCAGCCAGAAGCTGAACAATTCAGAGATATAAGCACTGCAGGTTATGAAATTGTGCTTAACCTCGCCATGAGTGATTCACCAAACGCGATTGAAAACGAAAATAACATCATCAGTGATCTCAACATGGCTTATGTGCATATCCCTGTTGATTTCAAGACTCCATGCCTTGAAGATTTAGAACTTTTTTTCAGACACATGAAAAAACATGAGCATAAAAAAATATTTATTCATTGCGCCATGAATATGCGCGTTTCGGCCTTTATGTTTCTTTATCATACAATAAAATGCCAAATGCCAATCATAGAGGCCCGTCAACACCTGGATGCTGTCTGGCAACCAGAACCTGTGTGGCAAGAATTCATCGAAAACACCTTAAACAGCTATGGCATAAATCCTGACTGATTACATATGATCCATTACATTTGTGCCCTTAAATGCGAAGCAAGATCACTGATAGCGCATTATCGATTAAAACATTGTACTGATTCTGAATCTTTTCCCCTATATATCAGTCCAGATAAACAGGTGTCCCTGACGATTTCTGGTGTCGGCAAGATCAACGCAGCTGCGGCAACCGCCTTTACACATGCTTTCCTGCACACAGAGAAACAGGACATTTGGCTTAACGTCGGTATCGCGGGTCATAAAGCTTTGGAGATTGGTGAAATCACGCTTGCCCATAAGATCATCGATCAAGCCAATCAATGTATATGGTATCCACAAATTATTTTTAGTCCCCCATGCCAATCCGTGGAAATACTCAGCTGTGATAGGCCGGCAACAGACTACACTGATACCCTGTTTGAAATGGAAGCAGCAGGCTTCTATGCAACAGCCTGTCGTTTTGCCAGCAGTGAATTGATTCATGTGATTAAAATTATCTCGGATAATCAACAACAGCCGGCTGAGAAAATGTCAGAATCTTTCGTTGCTGAATTAGTAAAGGAGAAACTGACAGTCATCGATCAAATAGCTGAATCACTCAGCTCATTGGCAAATCATCTGGACAACTCAAAAGGGACACCGGATTATTATGAACAGATTATCGGACAATGGCGGTTTACGTATGCGGAGAAAACCATATTAAAATCATGCCTGAATCGATGGCATATTTTATGCCCGAATGAAAATCCAATGAAGGAAATTGATAAATCTTTGCATGGCAAGGAAGTTATATATCAAATCACAAATAAACTTGATGCGTATCCAATTCGTTTCTGATGATAGAAACCATCTATATCGAAGAACAGGTTGCAAATCACCCCAGAACACTGGACATACTTGCACGCTTTCCCGATGCCAGGCAGATCCTATGTCAACGCTATGGTGAAATTTTTAATCGCAAGGCACAAAGCTTCAGATTACAAAAACAACAACCTGCATTAATTCTCGCAAGTAAACATAAAGGCTTTGTACTACCGACACCTGAGAACTATGGCATCGGTGCCAAAGAGAATTATTATTTTTCACATATGATGAATTGCCTGTATGACTGTCGTTACTGTTTTTTACAGGGTATGTATCAATCTGCGCATTACGTTTTGTTTGTAAATTACGAAGATTTTGCCAGAGAGATTATAGATAAAATTCAGACAAGCAAGAAGGAAGTGCACTTCTTTTCCGGTTACGACTGCGACAGCCTGGCACTGGAACCAGTGACAAAATTTCTTGATTATTTTTTACCAGTCTTTAAAAACAAACCGAATGCTTTACTCGAGATCAGGACAAAAAGCACACAGATCCGTAGTCTTCTAAACACCGAGCCATTTGAAAACTGTGTGCTGGCCTGGAGTTTTACCCCTACAGAGATAGCTAATGCACTGGAACATAAAACTCCCTCTATCGATCGAAGGATTGATGCAATTAGAAAACTTCAGGAAAGAGGTTGGCGTATAGGTTTACGTTTTGATCCTTTGATTTATTCAAGTGATTATCAAGTTCAATACCAAAGATTGTTCGCCGACACCCTGTCTGAATGTGATGCTGAATTATTACACTCAGTCAGCCTCGGCAGCTTTCGCCTGCCCAAAGGATTCTACAAAATATTAAAAAAAATGTACCCGCATGAAAAACTGTTTGCCTCACCCCTGGAAGAAGAAAATGGAATGTTTAGCTATAAAGAGAAAATAAGAACTGAGATGCTGAATTTTTGTAGTAAAGAAATTCTGAACTATGTTCCTGAAGAAAAATTTTACCCTTGCCAGGATATTCTCTGACAAGATGTCGCCTGATCAAAATTATTTATTAATTACATTTACGCTTTATCTGTTACTGATGCTGGGTATAGGTGTTTTTGCCTGGTCAAAAACAAATAGTTTATCCGACTACATCCTTGGTGGTAGAAAATTGGGATATTGGACCACTGCCTTAAGTGCCGGGGCTTCAGATATGAGTGCCTGGTTACTTCTTGGCTTACCAGGCTATGCCTATGTCGCAGGTTATGAAGCTATATGGATTGCTGTTGGTCTAATGATGGGTACAACTTTGAACTGGTTTCTTGTGGCGCCAGGATTACGACGACAAAGTGAAGCCATGGGCAATGCACTGACTATCCCTGAGTTTCTTGAGAATAGATTTCAGGATAAATCCCACACCATAAGAACTATTTCGGCCATATTTATCTTATTTTTCTTCATTTTTTATACCAGTTCCGGGTTAGTTGCTGGTGGGAAATTATTTGAGTCTGTATTTAATCTCCCTTATCACTGGGCCGTGCTTACAGGCACCGTCGCTATTCTGGTTTACACAACACTGGGCGGATTTCTGGCAGTCTCCTGGACCGATTTAGTTCAGGGATTATTGATGTCTTTGGCGCTGGTTATCACCGCACTCTATGCACTAGACATGTCTGGCGGCTGGCAAGCAACAAAGTTAGCCATGACCATGCACAATATTGCATTGACTGATTTATTTTTAACATTAAACAATCAAACACTCAGCACTATAGGAATTATTTCACTGCTGGGCTGGGGACTGGGTTACTTTGGCCAACCTCATATATTGACGAGATTTATGGCGATTCGCTCACATACCATGATCCCGAGTGCCCGGAACATTGCACTTGTCTGGACCTCAGTCAGTCTGATCTGCGCACTGCTGATTGGCTTCTCTGGTATTGCACTTACAGAAATAAACCTTATGGGGACAGACAGTGAAAAAGTATTTATAGAAATTGTTCAACTGTTATTTCATCCAGTTCCGGCAGGGATTTGTCTGGCCGCCATACTCGCCGCCATCATGAGTACTGCGGATTCACAATTACTGGTCGCTTCAACAGCCTTTACTGAAGATTTATATCAGGCCCTCTTCAGGAAAGAAGTCTCGCAAACAAGATTAATAGCAATTGGACGTATAATGGTAGTCTGCATTGCCCTGCTAGCCTGTTTAATGGCATTACATCAGGAGGAAACCGTACTAGGCATGGTTGCCTATGCATGGGCCGGGTTTGGTGCTGCGTTCGGTCCTGTATTACTACTTTCCTTGTTCTGGCAGAAATTAACGCTCAAGGCTGCTGTCACCGGAATTATCACGGGCGCAGTATCCGTCATTATCTGGCATCAACTTGAGGGAGGTATCTTCGAAATCTACGAACTTGTCCCTGCATTTTTCATGGCCGCTGGTGCTTGCTTCGCAATAAGTCACGCAAAATATTAATTATATTTTCACTAACATATCAATCATTTAGATACTTTCTAGCACTATAATGTCTCTATTTTGAGACATAAGTGACAGTTCCAAGCCTTATTAAGCTATGTTTTGATAAATATGCTTACTGCTCACATAAAGTACATTCAATAATTAATTGATAAACAGAGCGTTTTAAACTGCAATTTTGCCAACTACGTCACAGTTTATATTCGATATCAAAGATCCTGATCAATCTGGCACACCGATTGCGATGTGTTGGATATAATAACAACAAAGATCAGGAAGACACACCAATGATGACAAATGAAATGCAAATACAAATAAACACAAGAAAACTTGAGATACTCTTCGGGCAGTTGTATTTCAGTTTACTATTTTCAGCAGTTCTCTTTGTTGCTCTGGCTTATGTTTTCGCTGAACAATTGTCTATTATGTCTATGGCTTCATGGCTGATAATTTTTCTTATGATCATAGTGTTTAGAACATGTACTACTTACACCTTTAATCATTCTGAAAATATTTCTTCCAATCTGCAATACTGGTTTTTATGCCATAACATCGGTGTCTTGCTTGCAGCAATTACCTGGGGCGGATTTATCCTGCATCTGGCGATATCAAGTGACCCTACATATCTCAGTCTGCTTATGATATGTGCTGCCGGTCTTTGTGCCAGTGCGGCAGGTGATTATTCATTTTCGTTTCCTTCCTTTGTAATATTTGCGACCCCGCTGTTAACTCCTACAGGAATATTTCTTGTGACTGCGCAGGATCCAACTATCCATACATCAGGTTACTTTGTGTTGTTGTTTTTAATCATTATGATTTTTCTTTCCTGGCGATTAAACAAGACAACAACAAAATCATTGAATACGCAATTTGAAAATCAGGAATTAAAAATATTATCTACTAAGGATGGTTTAACAGAAATTAACAATCGTCGTCGTTTTAATGAAACATTACATGATGAATGGTATCGCGCATCGCGCCTATCTAACTCATTGTCTCTAATCATTTGCGATATCGATAAATTCAAGGAATATAATGATACCTATGGTCATCTGGAAGGCGATAAATGCCTGACGAGAATCGCTCATTTAATTGAAGACTATGCCCGACGAGCTGGTGATATGGCCGCCAGGTTTGGAGGAGAGGAATTTGCACTTATCTTGCCTGATACAGATCGTGAACACGCCAAAGACATTGCAGAGCTGATACGATTGGCAATCGTCGATCTCAAGCTATCACATAGTGCTTCATCAGTTGCAAAATTTATTACTGTCAGTTTTGGCGTTTATACAACGGTTCCCGACAAGGATGAAACACCGGAATCATTGATCGAATATGCCGACAAAGCCCTATATCAGGCCAAGGAACGAGGTCGTAACAATGTTGTTCTATATAATGATAAGCCTTAAGCGAGATTAAGAATATCGTTAAAAATCTGTCTAACTCTTTGCGCCGTATTTCTGTAGTCGTCCATGAATCTTGTTGCTGCGTCCTGAATATTTTCGTCGAAATAATCCATGGAACGAGCAAGTTCATGAATCTTGTCTATGTCTTTTGCAAAGA
>JAKZTI010000057.1:0-9081 GCA_047517145.1 Gammaproteobacteria bacterium | reverse complement strand
ATGGAATTGTTCGGAACACGGCACCAGCACCACGATTTTGATTAAAGGCATTGACACGAAATCGTGCCAAACCAGGAATTTCAAAAGAGAAATCACACTCCCAAAATTCTTCAAAATCCTTACGCTGTTTATCGTTCATGATGTCATAGACCATGTCATGAACTTCAGTGTGGTCTAGGACAGGAACATTAATCTTTCTCATGTCACCATCGACACGAATCATAGGGGGCACGCCAGCGGATAAATGCAAATCAGACGAGCCATTTTTTGCACCGAATGCGAGAAGTTCACCAATATCCATCTAAATCCTCCCGTAGGAAAATAGTTACAATGTTAAAATATCCGGTTATATACACCACGATATAATTTATGCTTCAACTCAATAACAAACATAAACCACATAGAAATATTATTATTTCTATCACATCTTCAACAGGTAAAAAATTGTTTTGTTATTATGATGTTCTCAGCACAATGTTACTTGCTTTTTGAAGTATAGACCACTGCTATGCTCAAAAATGATCGCCCATGAAAAGCACAAAGAAAAATATCGGAGGAAATACTGAAATCAGTACCGGAAAAGATATTTCTGCTGCACTTGCACAAATCAGGCAAAGAATTTCTGATGCCGAACGACGCTTTGACCGCGTGCCCAACTCAGTTCAATTGTTAGCAGTCAGCAAAACCAAACCTGAAGCCGCCATACAGGCAGCCATTGATGCCGGACAAACATGTTTTGCCGAAAATTATCTGCAGGAGGCAGTGAAAAAGATAATGCACTTCAATAATCCTCATCTCGTCTGGCATTTCATCGGATCGATACAATCAAATAAAACCCGTGATATAGCACAACACTTCCATTGGGCACACACCATTGACAGGATTAAAATTGCCAGAAGGCTCAACGAACATCGCCCTGGCCATCTACCGCCTTTAAATATATGCCTGCAGATCAATATAAGTGGTGAAAACAGTAAATCCGGGATCGTCCCGGACGAATTAATACAGCTTGCTGACGACTGTTCGTCTTTGCCAAACATCAAAATTCGGGGACTCATGACCATGCCGGCACAAGATTCTGATTTTGAAAAACAACGTGTCCCTTTCAGGCGGCTAAGACTATTGTTTACTGAGCTACAAACTGAGTACCCCGAACTGGATACCTTATCCATGGGCACGACCGGTGATCTGGAAGCAGCCATCGCAGAAGGGGCAACCATGGTACGCATAGGCACTGCAATTTTCGGATCAAGAAATTACTAAAACCTGCATTTCCAGGTAGTTTGGGCTAGACAGTTTAAGTATGCATCAAGTTGAACATAAATTGTTACACTTAATTAAATAAACAAGAGAGCTTTCAATGAAAAAATCGAGAATAACCTTCATTGGCTGTGGAAACATGGGTCGAAGTCTGATTGGAGGGCTGATTGCTAATGGTCAATCCGTCAATTCCATCACCGGAACCGACATAAATGCAGAGCAGCGCCAGACAGCAGCATCCCAGTTCAATATCGAAGTACTGGAAGATAACCGTCAAGCGATTAAAGATGCAGACATTGTTGTACTGGCGGTCAAACCACAATCAATGCAAGAGACCTTGCAGGCGATTAGGGCAGACCTGGCACAGGAGAAACCGCTGCTTATCTCGATTGCAGCGGGCATCCAACTCTCACATCTTGAACAATGGGCTGGAGAAGAACTTGCTATCGTGCGCAGCATGCCGAATACGCCCGCATTGATCCAGTCGGGAGCGACCGCATTGTGTGCAAATCAATTCACAAGTGATACACAACGCGATCTCGCAGAAGCGATTATGCGTTCTGTCGGTTTAGTCCTGTGGTTGGATGATGAAACACTAATGGATGCCGTTACTGCTCTATCGGGAAGTGGTCCAGCCTATTATTTTCTCATCATGGAGGTCATGGAAAAAGCCGCAACTCAGCTTGGATTATCTCAGGAACACGCACGTATACTTACCCTGCAAACTGCATTTGGCGCAGCAAAAATGGCATTGGAAAGTAATCATGATGCAGCATCGTTACGTAAACAGGTGACCTCTCCAGGTGGCACGACTGAACAGGCCCTGAATGTGTTACTGGAGGGTGGTATTGAGCAACTGTTTGACGATGCCTTGGCCGCTGCTAAAAATAGATCCATTGAACTAGCTGAAGAATATGGAAAAAGCTAATTAGCATGACATACCTTCTACAGGCCCTTATTATCTTGGTGCAATTTGTGATCGGTATTTATTTAATATTAGTTTTGTTACGTTTTTTGTTTCAACTGGTACGAGCGGACTTTTATAACCCAATATCGCAGGCAATTGTCACTGTTACTAACCCACCATTACGTTTATTACGGAAGATCGTGCCCGGTTTCGCCGGAATTGATTGGCCTTCTATTATCCTTCTGATTTCAGTTCAGACCATAGAGATCAGTCTGATTGCATTACTGGCAACTGGTAACATGCCATCGCCAATGGCATTGATTGTGTTGTGCCTTGCGCATTTGATACAACTTACCGCTTTTCTTTATATGTTTTGTATTTTTATCATTGTCGTTGTCAGCTGGATTAACCCCGGTGCCTATAACCACTTGACTGTGCTCTTATACCAACTTACTGACCCTATAATGCGCCACGTAAGGAGACGAATACCAACAACTGGCGGTCTTGACTGGTCTCCCATGATACTATTACTTGGAATATACCTAATTCTGGCACTGGTCGTCGCCCCACTTATGGATTTTGGCAATAGTCTCAACCGATAAATAAATCTATGTCGTCATATATTCTCCCGCCATTTTGCCTGTCTGGTTCCTCGAATTAACCGGAAAATGCCTGAATGATCACGGGAACTTTTGACACAAGGGTTGTCTGCTATTAGTGTAGGATATGTGATGCAAAAGATGGTGGGATATGGCAATGAAGACTGTTCAGAAATTACCAGGATTATCAAACAGGATGACTATCGGCTTGTTAGGTGCAGCCTTGCTGTCACTACTTGTTTCGCTCACTGCACAGGCTGAGCAATCAAAGGTTTTTGGCAATTACACCATACATTACAGTGCCTTCACAACGGACAATCTAACGCCTTCCGTCGCCAAGCAATACAATATCCCCCGTAGCAAGAAACGTGCATTATTAAATATTTCCGTGCTTAAAAAAACAGCGGATGGATCAAGCAAACCATCGAAGGCAATCATCAAGGGAACAGCAACAAATCTGAGTCAGCAGCTCAGGGAATTAGATCCTCGTGAAATATCAGAAAAGGGCGCTATCTATTATATTGCCGAAACACCTGTAGATAACGCCGAGATACTGAAATACAAGCTCGAGATTACCCCGCAGGGCGAAAAGACAGCGTATACGCTTTCGTTTCGGGAACAGTTTTACACCGATTAGTCGCGACAAAATAATTACAACTGTCTGGCGTTGCCTGTTTTTCCCGTAATATCAATCCCATATTGACTCAAATATCGTACACCATTGTCAGTGGGGCATGATCTGAAAACCGATCTTCTTTAAAGATTTCAGCACTCGTGATCTTTTCAGTCAGGCCGGGGGAAACTATCTGATAGTCAATACGCCAACCCACATTCTTGGCCCATGCCTGTCCTCGGTTTGACCACCATGTATATTGATCTGCCTCCTGATTAACCTCACGAAACGCATCCACCATCCCAACAACATCAAACAGCGTGTCCATCCATGCGCGCTCCTCGGGCAGGAACCCGGAATTTTTCCTGTTGCCCTTCCAGTTTTTTAAATCAATTTCCTTATGGGCAATGTTCCAGTCACCGCAGATAATGTAATTTCTTTTCTGCTTCCTGTACTTTTTCAGAACAGGCATAAACCTTTCCATGAAATCAAATTTAATAGTCTGCCTTTCTTCGCTAGAAGATCCAGAGGGTAAATAAAGAGAGATAATACTCAAATCCCCGAAATCAGCCTGAATATACCTGCCTTCTGTATCTGCATGCTGCCAGCCTAATGTTGTTTGAATCTTGTCAGGTTGTTGTCTGCTATAAATAGCCACGCCGCTATAGCCTTTTTTTTCAGCGTCATTGAAAAATCCGAAATAACCATCGGGCAATAATATCTCTTCTGATAATTGATGGGTCTGCGCCTTGGTTTCCTGTATACAAACCACATCAACATCCTGCTTTAACATCCATTCAAAGAACCCCTTCCTATGCGCTGCTCGAATACCATTAGTATTCAATGTCATTATTTTCATCTATTCAGGTTCACCTATTTAGGCCTTGATTTGTTTTAAAATCCACAGTCAATGTATGATAATCAATTAATCGCCATTATGTTTCGTAAAGAAGGTTTTCAATGCAGAAATATCAACTTGAATTTATTGAGTCTGCCATTCAACACAAAGTCTTGTGCTTTGGTGAATTCACACTTAAATCAGGACGCCTGAGCCCCTATTTTTTCAACAGTGGTTTATTCAATGATGGCAAAAGCCTCTCCCGTCTCGGTCGTTTTTATGCGGGCGCTATCCAGGCAACAAATATTGAATTCGATATGTTGTTCGGCCCGGCATACAAAGGTATTCCGCTGGCATCAGCTGTGGCTATGGCACTTGCTGATGATCATGACATCAACATGCCTTATTGCTTCAATAGAAAAGAAGCAAAAGATCATGGCGAGGGAGGCACAACATTCGGCGCAGCACTCAAGGGTAAAATCATGATCATCGACGATGTTATCTCGGCAGGCACATCGGTTAATCTCTCGGTGGAGATTATCAATCAGGCTGGCGCTACAGCTACAGGGGTAGCCATCGCTCTTGACAGGCAGGAAAGAGGTGAAGGTGAATTATCCGCAGTGCAGGAAGTTGAACAACGGCATAAAATAAAGGTCATAAGCATTATAACACTGGAAAATTTGATCGAATATCTGGAAAAAATACCGAGCATGTCTGAAAATCTTGATAAGATTAGACAGTACCGCGAATCATATGGTGTCATAGACAATTAATTAAACAATTAATTAAAAATCAGTTAACAGAATAAAACACAGGTGTAGATATGACTATTTCAAAACGATCTTTATTAACAGCAATAACCATGGCTTTGATAAGCACTAGCATGGTCGTAATATCCACCTCTGCCCAAGCACGTATTAAATGCTGGAAAAACAGTGATGGCGTCAGAGAATGTGGTAAAACTATCCCCCCTGAATATTCGCAACAAGGCCATGAAGAAATCAGTAGTCAGGGCGTTACGGTAGAGAAAACAGACAGGGCGCAAACCGAAGAGGAACGATTAGAAGAAGAGCGACTGGCTGCCATTCAGGCAAAAGAAGATGCTATAAAGGCGGAAAAATCTGCTGAGGATAAAATTCTCCTGGATACCTACAGCAATACAGATGATATTCAGATGACAAGTGATGGAAAAATTGCCGCCCTTGAATCGACGATCAAACTGGCAAATAAACGCATTGAGAAAATTCAGGCTAAGCTGGATAAAGATACAGCCACAGCAGCCACTGCAGAGCTTGCGGGCAAACAACCATCGGAAGACCTGCTCAAAGATATTGAGTCACTACAAAGACAAATTAAAAACAACGATAAATTTATTGCAGAAAAGCGCGTTGAGCAGGAAGATATTAAAAACGAATATGCAGAAAAAATAGCACGTTTTAATCAGCTAAAAAGTAAATAAATAAGAATAAGCGATATCTGTCCTGAAGCTTATTTAAACAGGCCTCGCCGCAAACTCTGCCACTGATCCTGATAATATTCGGTGGGTTTCTTGTTGAACGAAGTGCGGACAAACTGGCTCATCTTGCCTTCAACATGTGCCAACATCTGATTCGCCCCGGCGTCAATTGAGCCAACAAGTCTTGCGCCATCACTCAAATTGGCTTCCCTCAGTATCTGCTTAAGCTGGGTTTCCAGACGCTCGAAGAATTGAACGACACGTACCCGCAAGCGTTCATTTTCACCCACCAGGGCATCACCGACCAATACCCGGGTAATACCAGGGTTGCGCTCGGAGAAACCCAACAATAATTGTACGATTTTTTCGCAACGTTTGATGGCGTCCTTTTCCTGCTCAAGTATGCTGTTTACTAATCCGAAAACTGAATCCTCAGAGAAATCAATCAAAGCCTCAAACATTTTAGCCTTACTGGCAAAATGCCTGTATAAAGCCGCTTCTGAAACACCCACTGCTTTGGCCAAACCTGCAGTCGTGATCCGCGTACCAGGATTCTCCTCCAGCTGTAATGCCAGAACTTCCAGTATTTGTTGCTTCCTGTTAAGTCTTTTGGATTCGCCCATATTCTTCAGTTACTTGTCATTCAGTTCTTGGCAGCACTACGCCCGTCAATCAATGTACCTACACCCTGATCGGTAAATACTTCAAGCAGTACAGCATGCTCAACCCGACCATCAATTATATGGGCAGCCTTGACCCCACTATTAACTGCGTCCAGCGCGGCATGAATCTTCGGTAACATACCACTATGGATCACCCCTCCATCAACCAGCTTGTCTACATCATCAGTTGAGAGCCCGGTGAGAACTTCGCCTTCTGCATTCAATAAGCCAGCTGCATTAGTCAGCATAATTAATTTTTCCGCTGTCAGTATTTCAGCCATTTTTCCGGCCACAAGATCAGCGTTGATATTGTAGGATTGACCATCCTTGCCAACCCCGATCGGCGCTATCACCGGGATAAAATCACCCTGAACCAACATATCAACGATCGAGGTATCAATGCTTTCAACTTCGCCCACATGACCAATATCAATGATTTCAGGCGCTTTCATCTCTGGATCAGCCTGTTTAAAAACCATCTTTTTCGCGTGAATCAAATCACCATCTTTGCCCGTCAGACCGACAGCCGAACCACCATTACGATTAATCAGATTAACAATCTCCTTATTAACCTGGCCTCCTAAAACCATTTCAACAACATCCATGGTTTCACTGTCAGTCACACGCATACCTTCAACAAATATTGATTCCTTGCCTATTCGTGAAAGTAAATCTCCTATCTGGGGTCCACCACCATGCACAACCACTGGATTCATTCCCACCGATTTCATCAACACGACATCGCGTGCGAATCCATTTTTAAGCTGATCATCAACCATAGCGTTGCCACCATACTTGATAACAATCGTCTTACCATTGAAGCGCTGTATATAAGGTAAGGCCTCGGTCAGGATGTTTGCAATCGCTGCCGCATTATTTAACTCTGACGTCATGATTTCTCTCGACAAACCTGTTTGTGATTACCTACTCTTGTGCTTAAGCTCAACCTGCCTTGGCCGCTAGCGCTGCAGCTTATCAAAACGGGAGCTTTAAGTCCGCTGAAACCGATTGTAATAATTCACGAAACTCTGTCTGTATTCTTTCCAGTGCCTCTTTAGTTTCCGCTTCAAATCTGGCGACTAGACATGGACTTGTATTCGATGGCCTGACCAGACCCCAGCCATCTGAGAAATCGACGCGCAGGCCGTCAATATCAGTTACCTCCCCACCTTCGAATGCCATTTTGTCCTTCATTATCTTCATTACTTTTTCATGGTGCTTTTCGGCCAAAGGAATGCGAAGTTCAGGTGTCGATATACCGTCGGGTAAAACGGCAAAGGTTTCGGCAGGAGTACCTTTGCTGTTTGTTAAAATTTCCAGGGCCCTGGCACCTGCATACAATGCATCATCAAAACCAAACCAGCGTTCCTTGAAAAAGATATGCCCACTCATTTCACCAGCCAGGGGTGCATCGACTTCTTTCATTTTCGCCTTGATCAGTGAATGTCCTGTTTTCCACATAAGCGGCTTACCTCCGCTGGATTCAATAATGGCCTTGAGATAGCGACTGCATTTAACATCAAATATAATCGTAGCACCCTGATTTCGGGTCAAAACATCCTTGGCAAATAACATCATTTGCCTGTCAGGCCAGATAATATTTCCATCACCATCAACGATACCCAGGCGATCACCATCGCCATCAAATGCGAAGCCTAGATCTGCATGTTCCTCTTTGACTATATCTATCAAGGACTGCAAATTCTCAGGCTGGCTGGGATCAGGCTGATGGTTGGGGAAGGTACCATCAATATCACAAAATAATTCTACGACATCATGACCCATGGCCCGATAAAGTTGAGGCGCCAACTGACCAGCGACGCCATTACCACAATCCACGATAATCTTGAATGCGCCACCAAGGGCAACAGGAATATCATCTGTAATTCTTCTTAAGTAGTCAGCGCTTATATCTGCGGCCTGTAAACTGCCCTGGCCTTCACTCAGTTCATTGTTTGTGATCCGGTCGCGAATTGTTGTAATAGCATCACCTGATAAAGTCTCACCATCAAGCACTATCTTTAGACCATTATATTCGGGGCCATTATGACTCCCTGTAAGCATCACCCCACTATTCGTTTCCAGATGGTGTGTTGCAAAATACAATACCGGTGTTGGCACCACGCCGATATCGATGACATCTCGTCCCGAGGCACGCAATCCCTCAATTAAGGCATCACCTAACTCAGGACTGCTCGTGCGTCCATCTCGCGCAACAACGATACCCTGCTGCCCACGCTCGTAAGCCTCGCTGCCTATTGCGCGCCCGATTTCACGAACGACGCTTGCAGAAAAATTTTTACTGACAACACCACGAATATCGTAGGCGCGAAAAATTTCTGGTGAAATATCAACTGGAGCGGGTTCTTCAGCGTTTGGCGACGCAACAACCTCCACAGATGATGCTTCAGGATTTGTTTGCTCAGTGTTAGCTTGCTCGGAACTGGCTTGCGCAGGCTCATTAGGAAGTATCTCGGATGGCTTGAATATGGCAGTCACATCATCACCATGTAATCCTTGTGAAATTTTACCAGGCTCTGAATCTTGAACAGCTGGCCGATCAATATGTGGTAAATCCGGAACTAGGTTTTCAAAACCTGGATGTTCTCCATCCATGATGGACTTAACAGCACCTTTGTAAATAACCTCTTCATCGGAATCGTTCTCCGATCCTTTGCCTATCAATGCGCCCAATCATGAAACTGATAGTTTTCCTCGATAGAAAGCAAAACCGCCAGCAGCTGCC
>JAKZTI010000056.1:0-3168 GCA_047517145.1 Gammaproteobacteria bacterium | reverse complement strand
AACATGACCCAAACCATCTCCCTGGAACATAGCTTGCTGGAAATGAGCTGAAGGTTGATATTTACCAACGAAAATTTGATGACCAGCAGCTTCAATATCACTCATTGCAACCATGCCAATTCGCAAATCCAGGCCAAAATTATTTTTCGCCATTTGTTTGGCAGCAACTAATGCTGATTTTGCAGCTGTTTCCCTAGATGGAGGAATACACACTGTGGCACCATCACCCCCGAAGACATAAGGTACTTTTAAAGGTGCAACGGAATTTAATAATGCAACAATCGATGCGGCTCCTAGTGAATTCACTTCCTTATAAAGTCCCTCAGCAATGGCAGTTGTAGAACCTTTCACGTCTGTAATGAGCACAAACCAGGTCGAAGGAAGCGGGCGATATAAATCTAGTTGAGTAAATTGCGAGAATTCAGAGAATCCCTCAAGATGTTCGTAGAATTTATCAGCAGTCGTCATGAAATGGAGTTTAATCTATTTGCATGCCAGATCGAATCAATGATTTTTCTGTTTAACCAGGGTTAAGAGACACTTTGTCTGATAATGTTATCATTTCCGTATGAGCGAAGTGAAAGTAAGTGCTGCAGTTGCTTTAATCATTACTGAATGTGATTCACCTTCTGTGCTTTTATTAAAGCGTGCCAAAAATACTAATGATCCATGGTCTGGTCAGTGGGCCTTTCCTGGTGGGCGGTGGGAAGAGGGCGATGAGGATCTACTTGAGACCAGTATTCGGGAAACTTACGAAGAATGTAGTTATCGATTAATTCGAGACGACCTTATTATGGCTTTGCCTCATGCTTTTGCAGGAAACTATTCCGGTTTTCCTGTGATGGTTGCTCCCTTTCTCTGGAAGGTTAAAGATAAAGGAGAATTACAGCTGGATAGCACTGAGATGGAAGACGCACGATGGCAGGAACTTGAATATCTTAAAGATACGAGTTTGCATAAAGATGATCTTGTTATACCAGATTATCCGGAACATAATTTTTCATACGTAATGTTAGATGGCATACCGCTTTGGGGTTTCACTTACCGGGTATTGATGGATTATCTTAATGAGAACGATGCCTCGTAATTTTATTTTGAAGATGGCAAAGTGGCTGTCATGAGTCGATCGACTTTCGGTTTAATATCAGGGCCATTGTTGTTCCTTATATTAATATTTCTCCCACAACCGGAGGGCTTGAGCGAACAGGGCATGATGGTTGCGGGGATTGCGGTGCTGATGGCAGTCTGGTGGATAACGGAGGCCATACCCATTCCGGCAACCGCATTAATTCCAATTGTTCTTTATCCTCTGCTCGATGTTATGTCGCCGGCAAATGTCACACAGTCTTATGCACATCATCTGATATTTCTCTTTATGGGTGGATTTATGATCGCGGTGACTGTTGAGAAATGGAACCTGCATCAGCGAATCGCATTGAACACGATTCGCATAGTCGGCATGACACCTGATCGAATCATTCTTGGATTTATGATTGCCACGGCATTTCTCTCCATGTGGATCAGTAACACCGCTTCGACCATGATGATGTTGACTGTGGGTCTGGCAGTTTTACATAAAATTGCCGAGGAGATAGATGCTGATGATACAACGCATAATATTGATACTCGTGAAGGTCATTTCCGTTTTGGTATTGCGCTGATGTTAGGTATTGGTTATTCCGCATCCATTGGTGGTATCTCGACTTTAATCGGTACGGCGCCGAACCTGGTTTTTGCCGGGATTGTTGAAGAGACCTATGGTATCAGCATTAATTTTTTACAATGGATGTCGTTCGGGGTTCCATTGGCAATAGTCATGCTTGCGATCACATGGTTTTATTTAACAAGAATTGCTTATCCCAGTGAGATCGATCACTTGCCCGGTGGCGAAGAAACCATCCGTAAAGAGATAGAAGCGCTGGGCAAAATCAGCTCCCAGGAAAAGAAAGTGTTATTCGTGTTTTGTGGTGTGGCCGCAGCCTGGATATTAAGAGGGGTTCTGGATATCAAAGCATTGGAATTGATTAAAGATTCTACGATCGCTATGGCAGGCGCATTATTATTATTTGTGATTCCATCGAATTGGCATCGACGTGAATTTTTGCTCGACTGGAAAACGGCGGTGACAATTCCATGGGATATTCTGATTTTGTTTGGTGGTGGTTTTGCACTGGCAAAAGGCTTTAGTGAAACAGGACTGACAACTTTCCTTGCTGGTCAACTGTCTATTTTGCAGGGAAGTAATATCCTTTTCATCATTGCTGTTGTGACTTTGCTTGTCATATTTCTAACAGAACTCACATCAAATACAGCAACTGCATCACTGACCTTACCCATTATGGCCGCATTGGCGGGGGCCATGCAGATTCACCCTTATGGTTTGATGGTAGCAACGGTGATTGCTGCCTCATTCGCATTTATGTTACCTGTAGCAACACCGCCAAATGCGATAATATTCAGTAGTCGTTATGTCACTATTCCACAAATGATGAAGGCTGGCATCTGGCTGAATTTAATTGGTGTGGTACTGATAAGCCTGTTTGTCATGTTTTTGCTACCTGTCGTTTGGGGAATTGATATTAATTTATTTCCCGAAACATATATCTCCAGGTAAAGCCTGGTGAACGCATTATCAAATTCTTGTCTTATACTTGAACAAAGAATCACAATACATTAATAATTTTCGGAGATTTGAAATGTTGAGAGTTGCAGTAATGGTGTTATTCTTCTATTGCATGTGCGTTTCCAGTGTATTTGCAGTTGATAAGAATGATATTCCAGAATACAAACAGACCAGGGTCGGGCTATATATAACTTCCAGTGAAGCCTTTGACGAGATTCAATCGGTAGGGAACGAGATATTGTTTCTTGATGTCCGTACAAGATCCGAAATAGCAGTTGTGGGGATGCCCACGGTGGCCGATGCAAATGTACCATATATGTTCATGGCCGAACCCATGACATGGAATGATGATTGGGGAAATTTCAAGATGACAAAAAATCAGAATTTTCTCAATGCTGTTAAACAGAGACTTGAAGAAAAAGGACTCGGTCAGGATGACAAGGTTTTTTTAATGTGTCGTTCAGGAGGCAGAAGTGCATCCGCTGCTGATTTATTGAGCAAGGCAGGTTTCACGAATGTTTATTCAGTTGTCGATGGTTATGAGG
>JAKZTI010000055.1:0-8205 GCA_047517145.1 Gammaproteobacteria bacterium | reverse complement strand
GTGTCAATTATATGGTGCTGCTGATATTCCACAAATGATATCGACTTAATCCTTAAGTCTCATATCGTTGTATTGATGGCTAATGTGAAGAAGCTGTTCGTTTAATTTCCATGGCCTGTTGGCGGCTTTTGCCTTTTAGTCTTTTAATCGGATGCTGCATTGGCGTGACGACTTCTTCGGCCGTTTTAAGTTTGTCTGTAATGGCACCAGTGAGCGGTTGCCAGAATGAGATTCCCTGCTCCGTTTTAATCCTGGTTGGCTGTAATAAATAGTTATCGCGTTTTGCGTTATACAGGCACATGGATATTGGTCCCTTCTCAGTCATCACCTTGAAGGCACAGGCGGTAATTCTTTCGCTATCTAATTCACTGGCATCCATAAAATTATGCATGAAAAATGACATGGAATTTATCTTGCCTTTTGATCGAAAAATCGTCATTTTTCTGCTCCAGATCAGATTAAATATCCATTTAAAGAGCAAGGCAGTTGCTGCAGGTTTCTTCAATGCCTGTGTGCAACCGGCAATCAGACTTTTAAATTTATGGCGCCGATTTGCTTTGACGGTTTGAAATTGTTGCATTAATTTTCCAACCGTATGCGTATCCTCAAGTAAGTCCTGCATCTCATCGCCTAGCCGCAGACCAATAGCATATCGATTACATTCCCTATGCCCTGCCCTGATGGCTTTACTGTTGAGCGTCGTGCCTGCACCCGTTTCCAGTTGTTTCCATACGCTATCAGGTGTGATTAATAGTGGCCTCTTACCCTCTATACCTCGGCCTGTTTCTGCCTGTAACTGAAATGACACCAGTCGGATCACATCGGCATGTTTTCTAAAGAACCTGACGATTTCGGGAATCTCGTGAAAGTTGGCTCGATGTACTGTGGTATTAAACATGATAGAAAGCCCGAGTCCTCGCGCCCGGTCTATATACTTCTCACGCAGGTTATTTAAGGCGACTTCATTATCATAACCCTTGATCTCCTGCGTTGTATCTACATGAAATGCGACATCGACCAGGCCGGCATCTGATAATTCAGTGAGCAGTTCCCGAGTTGCCTTGATGCCATTGGTCATTAAAGTTGGCTGCATTCCCAGACTACTAATATATTTTACGATAGCAATCAGTTCATCTCGTTGTCGTAATGTGGGATCGCCTCCTGTTACCTGTACATTTGTATAATCACCATAATGTTGATGAATCAGATCAATACGGCGGAATAATTCTTCAACAGGAATATCACGTATGGCTTCAGAATGTTCTGAGAGATAACACAGGCTGCAGTCCAGATTACATCGTTGCGTAATCTCCAATGCAATACAACCAAGCATCCAGCGCCGGCCCATTTGCTGATTAGGAGACCAGTTACCGGTATCTTTCATGCAATTGCAGGAATGACGCAGACTTGCCTCTGGATCATTAGAGAGACTATCAGGTGCTAAACTCTGAATCTCTTGCTTGGATAGTATCCCCATAATGTTATCTGTAAATCAATTTTAGATTTTTTTGTTAAGTGTCGTTGAGTGACCAGTCGTATTCAAGAAACTTAATTTTTGTCTCTTTATTAGCGATTAAGGTCTGAAGTGCTGAATCATCAGTCATTAATGGTGCGACGTAGGCATTTACCGACCCTGCTGATGTTATGAAATCTTTTTTATACCACTTGAAGATTTTTGATAGCTCAAGCTTGTCATTTGTTGCATCAAAGCGATTCCTTTCAGAATCCCTCAAGAAATTTGTAGTGGCATCAGTAAATTGTTGTTCCAGCTTATCTGCCACATAAGCCTCATTGATCAGCGGTGGGCAACTCCTTGAGGCACAAACAAGCACGAAATGCAGACGAGGTTCTTTATATTGTTTCCGTAGAAAGTCATGTTCAATGATATTCAGCGTGGAATCTTTACCAAATAGTGTAAAAAAATTTCTATGCCACGGACTGTTTACAATAAACCCACCATAATCTTTTATTGAATCAACAGGATATTCTGTGAGGATTAGTTTAATGGTTAATGCGTTATATGCATTGATAAGGAAGGCTATTTGTTGTTCACGCGACCAGCCATCAAATTCAGTTTTTCCTATGTATTCGATACCTTCGATAAAATCATCAAGGCTGCTTGTGTCCGATTTAAGTTTTGCATAATCAACAGAACTTTGATGCCCCTCTACCACAACTACCTGCTTGAGGATTTCATTATAGCTTTTATAGCTATGATCGTAGGCAAATGAAGAATGACTGCCGACTATGGCAATTATTAGTAATACTGAGCGAATGAAAAGACCCACGATATCTCCTTATTAATTCCTGATGATACTGAGAAGCTTTGTCAGTGATTCCGTATGAAAAGTTCCCGACAAATTTATTTAAGCCTTACCAGTCCAACGATGCAGGGATCTCTTCTTGGTTATTTTCATGGCGGTATTTAGAGCTGGCAGTATAAACTTCCTTTCTGATCCGATTGAGTTGGCCAATGGGTCTATGCTCTGACAGTGCATTCCAGGGAGAGAAAGACAGGTTTTCACAGAATTGTTGCTGCTGTTCAGAATCGAATTTCTGTTGCGGAATAATAATTTTTGCCACCGTGATAAACGGTGAATCTGATTCTTTCCACAAGACACTGGGATCTTCAATCGGCATATATTTATCAGGGTCCTGTAATTGCACCATGAAATTAAAGCACCCCTCCCCTGTCTTTAATTCATCTGCCATTGTTTTTCGTAAATAATCGGGATCAGTTTTATTTTTTCCGGAATTAATTTCTGGTGGCGAACAAGATTGTGCGGAAAATTTTATATTATGTGACCCAAGTTTATAGGCAGTATTACTGAAATATTGAGTTCGAAGTGGACTGGCTGGAGGTTCTTTCAGTGTGGCGAGTCCATATTGCAACTCGCGTAATTTCCATTTGAATGGATTGATACCATCAAAAAAATACAGAATCTTATCATCGCTTTCGACGAATCGATTGTAGTCCTCAAGATCTGCAGTGAAAAATACAGGACTATCATGCATTAAAAAATCCTGTGTTTCTGGGCCATCATCCGACTGCATTAATGTGTTGTCATATATATTAATTAATTTTATTGCCATACCATGCGCATCTTTATCTGCATCATGATTGCCCTTCATGCTGGACCTGCCATTAGAGTAACGTATCCAGCTTTTATAACGCTTCCCCGGTATTTGAAAGACCCCTTGTTGTAACTCTGGCGCAATGCTTTCCATTACCTCAAAATAAGCTTTAACACAGGCGTGACCTTTGGAGTGTGCGCCTCGGGCTATATAGCTTGTTTTATTTTCTTCAATGACCTTTATGAAATTGTCTATCGAGCGATTTATTTGTTCAGCCTCGTCTGTCCGAATTATTTCTTCTGTGGTGACAGGTGAATTACTTGAGAAATGATAAATGAAAAAGACAATGAATAAGGCTAAAGTAAAAGATGCAAATTTCAGAAAAGACATATTATTAAAGCGTTTTCATGTATTCAATCAGCGCCCAGATTTCATCTTCTGTAAATGGATCTGTCCCATATTCCCCAGTGCCATATTCATGACCGGCATTGCTGTTTCCTTCCAGGGTGGTATCAAATAGAAAACTACCGGGTGTTTCGCTACTGACATAACCGACATTTACAGGATCAAATTCCCATGTCCCTATATAAAAGGTTTTATCTCTCTTTTTAGCGGGCAACAGTAATTGATACAAATTAGGCACTGAACCGTTATGTAAAAAAGGCGCACCTGTCCAGACACCATTCATCGGTCGCGCTTTATATGCCAACAAGGTTTTTTCTGACACCTCATCGCCCTTCTTGACTATTTTTCCATCCAGATATTTAGGCGGATGTATTTCATCAGGGTGACCAAGTTTTTTTGCATCACGTTTAGCCAGCAGCACCTGAAGAGAATTATTCTTTAGCACACCACCCATCACATTATTCACAATATATAAGGCAGGTGCTTCCTCGCCGAGTACACTTCCCACCGTATAAAACCGCTTTCTCCCTTCAAATATTCCAGATTTACCTGTTAAAAAAATAGCATTGCTTGCCATTAGGGGATCTGTTTGAATGACTTCAAGAGAACTCATTCTGACCTGTGTCTTTCTGTCTGGATCTGTCCTGTTAATATCGAGATGACATGAAAGACAGTGTTTTTCATATAAGCCACGCCCTTTTTTAACGAGATCGTTATCTATTTCAGGGAATACATCAGGCCAGAGTGGCGAATGCAGTTTGCTAACAACCTTCTCAAGCCCCCTAAGATTACTTGCCTGTATGGAAGAACTATATCCACCATCATAAAAGCCTAGCCATTTTGTGGTCTCAGGAGTGATGTCACCAAATACACCTATCACCTCACCTACGTTCCTTGCGAGTGCGCCCAGACTGGAATTGGATTGTGATCCATCCCATTCGACATAATCATGCTGCGGGGTATCCCACAAGTACGGATAGCTTGTCGGCGCATTGGGGGCATTAAAATTATCTTTAACCCCCGTCAGGTGTAATCCTTTATTGAGGATGGCACCAAAGGCATCCAGTCGAGTATAACCATATGCGACATCACTGTGATTACGACGGTTATAGTCTTTTCTAATGTTATATTGTTCCTGCAGTCGTTGTTTTAAATCATTGCGTTTACCCTGTGTGCTACTTTTACCGTAGATCTTTGTTGCAAACCGATTAAATTTATTTTCGTCTGCGAGGGTCTTTTCCATGGACTGGACCATTTCATCCAGAAACATAGGTAAATCTATAAAGGCTTGTCCGCCATCGATACGTATAAACTGGTTTTTATACTTAAGCTGCTGTGTATGACAGGCTGCACAAGTTGGCCCCATAAAGTCTTCATTTCGTGTGAGTCCTATCGGTAAACCGTCTGGATTATTGCTACTTGCTTGTATGGGTAGAAAACCATAACGCAACATATTTTCAGGGCTGCTTAAGCGTTGATTGCTTTCAGCGAGTTCAAGATTTAAAAAGAATTCGTAAGATAGGAGACGAGAGCCTTGATCAGTAAAATAAAAATATTCTCTATCTTCTTCAGTCCAGTTCTGATCCAGGTAAATTATTTTATCCGGATTTAATGCCTCGGGATCAAGGATCGCCGGTTTGTCTTTGGCATGGACAGTCGGGTTCATTAAAATAATGATGAAGAAAAATAAAATTAGTATTTTTCTTTTACATTTCATCACCACACCCCTCCCCTCTCCAAACTCAGCTCATAAAACTCGTTCTATGAGACTCAGTCTCTGGATAACAGTTCATTGAGTAGATTGTCCTGAAAATTAACATTCCCTGTAAGGCTATTATGTTTTTCACACAGGAATATTGTGTGATCCAGTGGAAAAAAATTGTATTTGTGACGCTTAACGCTGGGATCCAATACATTTCTACCCAATAAAGAGGCTTTAGTTACTGAGCCATCGCCTGGCTCAAGAAGCAAAGCATCGTAATCTATGCCATCAACAGGCTGAGTGATCTCATCAGGATTCATTCTAATCATCGACTCACCATTAACTTCTTCCACTATCATTCTTGCTGGTGTTAATGTACAGGCACCACCAAAGACAATAAGTTTTGGAGGATCTTCAGGCAGTGGCACCGTTAAAGACCAGACGAACCTTCGTGCGCGTTCCAGATGTTTATCAAAATAGGCATCCAGTGTTTGCAGGTACTTCTGCCCTTCTGATTTATCTTCAAATTTTTGCAGGATTCTTTCTCTAACTACTGGAGAAAAGATGGACCACTCAAAGCTTTTCCAGATGTTCACATCATACAAGTCTCGGTTAAGCGGTTTGCCCTCGCTTGTGACAATCCAGTTGTTTAGTGGATGGGGAAATAATTGATACAAACTTGGCATGGTTGCAAGCGTTTCAGTACCTATACGTTTAAAGCCGACTTTAACGCCAGTAATGAAGCGATAAAGAGTTTTGATTGACCCAAGGTTTGGTGTGCCAAGTAAAATAACGCGCCTGACTCTGTCAGCACCGTACATATTAATCTTCTGGTCAAAATCATTGTCACCAATGACATCCTGACCGCCATAGCGAATGTAATAGCGTGTAATCAAACCGCCCATGCTATGCGCAACGATATCGACTTTTAAGTCTGGATAACCATAATCTATCCTGATCTGGTCGATAAAGTCTGCGAGTTGGCTAGCAGTAATAACGTTATCCTGCCGCCAGTCATAATGAAAAACGTAGTAGTTTTTTTGGTTCGGCTTAACTTTTTTGCCGACCTCTGCCAGTTGATAGCCACCAGTGTCCCCTAATGTCTCGACTATCTTTCCGTAAAAATCCTTACCAACCGCACTGTCAGAAATAGCATAGGCTTCAGCAACACTGGGTAATGGCTCTAGAGTTTCCGGATCAATATCATAAGCAACCTCGGCATAATCACTAAAAAGGATGCGATCGATAGAACCTAGCCATAAATCTTCACCTTCCTTAATATCTCTTAATTTACTGCCCAGAACGCCATGAATGAAAACAACAGGCGGCTGATCCGTGATCTCCATAGTTTCCATATAGAGACGATGTAAATCAGGTTTATGAGCTTCACTTTTATAAAAATATCCTGAAACGAAAGCAACGAGTAATATAAAACCCAGAAGAAAATATTTATTATAAAAACATTTTTTGAATAATTTGAATAAGGTTTTCATATATCAAGACTAGTGCGTCCTAATTATAATTGTTAACTATCATTAATAATACAAGCGCCTATGCTTGTGTTATTGCTGCTTTAAATACTCTATAGCTTCGGCTAGAGGTAATGGTTTTGTGAAGCAATATCCTTGCGCATAATCACATTTTAAATCAATGAGCTTGGCAAGCTCATCTTCGCTTTCTACACCTTCAGCAACGATTTCCAAATCTAGCGCGCGTGCAAGGCCGATAGAAGCTTTGACGATCTGCATACTGTCATAATCAAAGAGCATATGACTGATAAAGGTCCGATCGATTTTGATAATATTAACGGGAAATTTCTGCAAATGGCTCAAACTTGAATAACCTGTACCAAAATCATCTAGCGATATTATAAAACCCTGATCTTGTAATGAAGATAAAGTTTGCTGGGCATAATCTTGCTCACTGATCATCATGGTCTCAGTAATTTCCAGAATAACACAGCTTGGGTCAACACCGGTTTTTTCTACGATGTTGATAAAATTCGATATGTGTTCTGCATTAGACAATTGTCGAGCAGAAATATTCACACAAATAAACAGCGGTGATTTTTTGTGTTCCTCTGATAGAGTTTTAAGATCTAAACAGGCTTTTTCTAATGCCCAAAGACCAATCGAAAGGATTTGGTCGCTACTTTCAGCAATATCAATAAACTGCATAGGCGACATGATTCCATAGTCTGGGTGATGCCACCGGCTAAGCGCCTCGAAACCGACAATTCGATTGTCTTTAAGTGAAAAAATAGGTTGATATTGGAGTTCGAATTCATTTCGACTTAGCGCCTCGACTATATCTGAGGCAATTTTAATGTGTAGGATCAGGTTTTGTTGAGTATTGTCGAAATCATCATCAGTAATCTGTTCTGCTTCTTCCGGGACGAGGTAATCTTTTTGGGCCAATCTATAATGAGTTTTCCTGAACCGTTTCAGGATTAGACGGAGTAGATGCTCAATCATTGGATCTACATCATTTAGTTTGCTCTCAAGTACATCTCGAGAGATACGAACAACACAGGTTTCATCAAGAGCGGTTGCTGTTGCTACACGGGGCTGCTTGTCAATGAGTGCCATTTCACCAAAAAGATCGCCCGCTGTAAGAATACTTATTCTGAATGGTTGTTTTTCTTTAAGAATGGATATTTCTACGCCGCCAGTCTCAATAAGATATGCACAGTTACTCACATCTCCCTCCTGGAAGATCTGATCACCAGATTGGTAGGTAATGCGTTCTAATCCTTCGAACATATTTTTTCTATGCCTCAAATTAAAGTACTGCAAAGTGCCCACGATAATTATTATAAGTGTAATTTTCCTAGTTGTGCATAGAAATTATGGATTCGTGCAGGCATGAAAAAACCGGCAATAGCCGGTTTTTAATTGTTTGGCGGAGAGGGAGGTGACCTGCCCCCTTAAAACGGTACCAGTGACTAAGTTAGAAAATAACTTAAACTGGACCTATAAGGAGGTCATTCATGCCAAGAAAACACTACCAACCAGAAGAGATCA
>JAKZTI010000054.1:0-23141 GCA_047517145.1 Gammaproteobacteria bacterium | reverse complement strand
ATATATCGCACCCTTAAATAAGGGGGATGTGCAGGGTAATCTGAAAATTAGCCTTGCGGAGAATGAAGTCGCAGAGGCAAAATTAATTGCGCTGCAATCGGTAAATGAAGGGAGTATTATTGTCCGTTTGAAGGACAGCTTCCGACTACTTCTTGAATAATTTCCAATATGTCTTCAATTGTTTATCTGAACGGTCAATATCTGCCGATTGAAAAAGCCAATATCTCTGTACTGGACAGGGGCTTTACATTTGGTGATGGCGTGTATGAGGTGGTTCCTGTTTATCATGGGCATATCTTCAGATTAGAGAAACATATTGAAAGGCTGAATAATAGTCTTGATGAGGTATATATAGACAGGCCACATGATCTGGCGCAGTGGCAGGAAATATTGCGTGAATTGATTCATCAGAACCCGGCAGAAGATCATTCTTTATATATTCAGGTTACCAGAGGTATCTCGGAAAGAGATCACGCCATAGATATAGCAACAAAACCAACAGTCTTTGCAATGAGTAGGCCGTTACTTCTAAAGGATCTTTCTGCAGGGATTTTTGCTATTGTCGAAGAAGATATCCGATGGAAATATTGTCATATCAAGGCCATCACATTACTCCCCAGTGTCATATTGAGACATAAGGCAAGGCTAGCAGGGGCAACTGAAGCGCTGCTGGTAAAAGATGGGTATGTCACAGAGGGGGCGGCAAGTAACGTATTTATCGTCAAAGATGGTGTTGTTAAGACTCCACCGAAAGATGGTAGCCTGCTTCCAGGCATCACTAGAGATTTGCTTGTTGAATTATTACTCGATTCAGATATTGCCTGCGAAGAAGTGGCAATTACTGAAAAAGAGTTAAGACAGGCCGATGAAATATGGATTACCAGTTCCACCTGTGAAATTGTGCCAGTGGTGAAGCTAGATGCTGAGCCCGTTGGAACAGGTAAACCCGGTGAGGTGTGGCAACAGGCAACCGAGATGTACCAGGCATTTAAAACAGGGATGGCGGGTGATGCTTGATCAACATTCATACAGAAAGATTAATGAGCTAGATTAATAATGGATATATACAAAGAATTTACCATTGAGGCGGCGCACCTGCTACCTCATGTTCCTGAGGGCCATAAATGTAAAAGATTACATGGCCATTCTTTCAGGATAGAGATCCATATAGGGGGTGATATTGATCCAGAACTGGGTTGGGTGATGGATTTTGCACAGTTAAAAAATAGTTTCAAGCCTGTATTTGAACAGTTAGACCATCACTATCTCAATGATATTGAAGGTCTGGAAAATCCGACCAGTGAGAATCTGGCACGCTGGATATGGCTGAAGCTGTTACCTGATTTATCTCAGTTGAAAAAAATTGTTGTTAAGGAAACCTGTACTTCGGGATGTGTCTATCGAGGTGAATAGCGGTTTAAGAATAGCTTTAATTAACTTTTAATCCCTATCCCTTTGTTCAACAGATAAAGACACAAACTAAATAGCCCAACAGTGAATATTGATATGATCACAAATGCAGACTGGATGTTAATATCTGACACTCCTAGCATGCCATAACGAAATGCATTGACCATATAGAAGATGGGATTGAGTCTCGAAACAATTTGCCAGAACTCAGGTAATAGATTGATGGAATAAAAGACACCGCCCAGATAAATGAGCGGGGTGAGTACGAAAGAAGGAATAATGGCAATATCATCAAATTTCCTGGCAAAAATCCCGTTGATAAATCCTGCCAGGGAAAAAAGTATTGATGTGAGTAGAACAACAGTGATTACTATCAGTGGATGTTCAATATGTAGTTCGGTAAAAAATAGCGCAACCAGGGTAACCACAAGACCTACCATCATGCCTCGAGCAACCCCGCCAGTGATATAACCACTGAGTATTATTATATTGGGAATGGGGGCAACCAGCATTTCCTCAATGTGTCGTTGAAATTTTGCCCCAAAGAAAGACGAGACAACATTGGCATAAGAACTATTGATGATGGACATCATAATAATACCGGGTGCGATGTACTGGATGTAATTAAATCCTTCCATCTGGCCGATACGTGGTCCAATCAGGTTCCCAAAAATGACAAAATATAGTGACATGCTGACAGCGGGGGGCAAGATCGTCTGTATCCAGATACGAGCAAAGCGATTTACCTCTTTGATAACAATGGTACGAAATGCAGTGAGATACAGGCTCGTCTTCATGTCTAGCTGTCAGATTTATTTTCTTTGAGAAGGCTGATAAATAATTCTTCAAGGCGATTATATTTATTACGCATACTAAGCACCTCAATTCCTTGATCAGATAATTGTGTGAATAAATTATTGATACCCTGTTGTTTGGATATATCGATTTGTAATGTTGAACTATCGAGCATGTGGCAATCATAATCATTTATTTTCGGTGGGCTTGATTGAGGCTGCTTTAAATCAAAAATGAATGTCTCAATATCAAGTTTTGACAGGATTGATTTTATTGAAGTATCTTCAATAATATTTCCTTTATCTATAATTGCGACGTTTTTGCAAAGATTTTCAGCTTCCTCAAGATAATGTGTTGTTAAGACTATCGTTGTACCCTGTTTGTTTATCTCGATCAGGAAATCCCACGTCGAACGTCGTAACTCGACATCAACCCCTGCTGTTGGTTCGTCAAGTATCAATAATTTTGGCTCATGGATTAGTGCACGAGCGATCATTAATCTGCGTTTAAGGCCACCTGATAACGTGCGGGAAGGGTCGTCACGTTTTTCCCAGAGCCCCATATTGCCCAGATATTTTTCAGCACGCTCATATGCGGACTTTCTATTGATCCCGTAGTAACCGGCTTGATTGAGTAAAATTTCGAGAGGATTTTCAAATTGCGAGAAATTTATTTCCTGAGGGGCAACACCTATAAGTGATTTTGCTTCGAGAGAGTGATCGTCAATATCCAGACCAAAAACATTCACTTTGCCATCAGTTTTATTTACCAGTGAAGTAATAATGCCTATGGTTGTTGATTTTCCTGCACCATTCGGACCGAGCAGGGCGAAGAAATCCCCTTCATCTACTTCAAGGCTAATCCCCTTTAAGGCCTGAAGGCCACTTTGATAGGTCTTTTTTAGATTTGTTAATTGCAGCGCTTTCACAAAAATATTGTAACAGCTATCGTGTTATAACGAGTGTTTGTGGAAATGAAAACTAACAAATCACCATGGGCAGATGATCTCCGATGCCATGGTGATTTTGTGATAAGAAAGTAAAAAGTAAATTACTGCTTTCAGCGACTTTCTTGAGTTTTCTTTAGTTCGGCCGCAATTTTCTCATCACGGTTTAGAATTAATCTGAAATATTCCTTGGGAATTTTAATTAATCTGGTTTTATCATTTGCTCTGACAAATGCATTACGCTTACCTTTGCTATCAGGCATCAGTGCCTGTTCTCCAAAGAATTCTCCTGCATTCAGTTCGGCCAGAATGATAATTTCGCCATCATCATCAAGCGTGAAGACTTCGGCTTTGCCATCAAGGATGACATAGAGATGTTCACCTTTCTGAAATTTTTTGACGACAAAATCACCAGGTCCAAATGTAACGATTTCGGTCCAGTCCCTGATTGTCGCGAGTTCCTGATTGTTAAGACTTTTGAATAAACGCATATCCATGATTAAATCACGGACTTCATCAGGCTCAAATTTTGTATTTATAGCAGTAATATCTGCAGAATCTTCATCTTCTTCATCATCACGTTTGATAGCGAGGAGGACATATTTTTTGTCAATGCGAAAAACCTTCGCGGAATGAAGAGCCTTAACGCTTGCGTTTCTTCTGCCTGTCCCCCAGGGTAAAAGGGACTGTTCACCAAAGAAATCGCCAGGTCGCAATGTCGCGATTCCTACTTCACGATCAGATGAACCACTGCGGATACTGACTTCCAGATAACCGTCTAGAATGATGTACATACAGTCACCAACTTCGGCTTCGCGGACGATGATCTCCCGTTGACCATACTCCTCGATACCATTCTCAGATGCATTCAGGATACTTGCCAAATCATCATCATTGAGTGACTTGAATAGAGGGATGCTGTGTAATAATTCGGTATCGTTAAGTGAATCTGTCATGGCTATTACTCTGTTAACTAAATTGGGTTGTCTATTGGGCTATCTGTAATTTTTCTGTTGCTCATTATATTCCCGTGCAGGGATGATTTCATACATTATGACGAAATTCACCAGAAAATGAACGCTTACAGACAGAATTTCAGTTGATTTTCAACAAATTGCAGGTTGAGTCACACATTTAGTATTACATAGTGTGAACTGATTCAGGTCTGTGAATCGAGTAAATAGTCGAGCCACAATTCACTTTTGACACACTGCACAATAGTGTAGGCTGAAGTTAAATTCAGGGATGGTTCGACGACTCAGGCTGGACCTAAAAATTGTTTAATTTCCGTCTTTTTTACTCGTTGTTTTTTTCTTTTTTGTTATTTTTTTAGGTGCTTTTTCTTCTGCTCCTGGGAACGGACTGAACGGAAATGGGCGCTCTTCAGATTGATAGGTAATGTAATTCAGGATCTGCATTGCGTAGGAGGTCATATTTGTGCTGCATTGTTCAAGATAACCGTTTAACTCACCGGTAAGGACCTTGGTGACGAACTGAATGATAACCACTAACCAGATTACGATATAGAGGACATAAAAAATTACCCCAAAAACCAGAATAAAAAATCCTCTGAGCCAGGTCTCTGTATTCTTGGCATGATCTTTAATTTCCATTGTTAACTCTCTTATATTTATTTGTGAAAATAGCAGTAATTGAATTGATTGGGTGCATTATATCACTTAGAAACTTTTGATATTGGCTTTATGGGTTTATATTAAGCAGTATCAGCTTAATATATTTTACAACTACAAATCTGCTAGGTATATGGAACCAGAAGACAATAAAGAAGCTAATACAGAAAAGACGCTGATGGAATTTCCCTGTAGTTTCCCGATTAAGGCCATGGGGAAAGCAGCTAAAGATTTTGATACGTTGATCGTAGAGATTATACGTAAGCATCATCCAGATGTGACTGAAGGCGCAGTGAAAACAAGGCCAAGTCGTGAAGGTAAATATATTTCAGTGACGGTGACGATTAATGCACAAAGCAGGGAGCAGCTTGATAATATTTATCTTGATTTAACAGCGCATGAACGCGTTCTGATGGCATTTTAAGATGTCTGCTGATCTGATTATCAGGAACAAGGGGTTTTGCGATTATAAAGCGGCTTACATCGCAATGTCCCGTTTTACTGATAGTCGAGACTCGACAACGACTGATGAAGTCTGGTGTTTACAACATTTGCCAGTCTACACATTGGGATTAAATGGCCATCGTAAACACATCATAAACTCAGGTGATATTCCGGTTGTAGAAACTGATCGTGGCGGACAAGTGACATATCATGGTCCAGGTCAGTTGATGGTTTATTTGTTGATGGACCTAAAGCGAAAATCAATCGGTGTTAAGGATTATGTGTATCGTCTGGAACAGTCAGTTATTGATATGCTAGAAGTTTTTGATGTTGAGGGTTATAGAAGAGAAGGTGCTCCAGGTATTTATGTTGATAACAAAAAAATTTCAGCCTTGGGCATCAGGGTCAGAAAAGGGTGTACTTATCACGGTATATCCATCAACGTTGATATGGACCTGACACCATATGATGGTATACACCCGTGTGGCTATTTTGAGCTTGAAGTGACGCAGATGCGTGCAGTTGGAATAGAGAAGAATTTAGTGCAAATAACAGATACATTCATACCTTACTTGCTGAGACAAATGCATTATTCGGAAGACAGTATTAGTATCGTCGATGAACCCGGCTCAGATCAGGCTGCTTAAACAACATAGAATCACATTATGCCAAGCGAAACTCAGAAAATTGATATTCAGCAAGGACCATCCCGAGATCAACGTGGAAGGTTAAAGACTGCAAAGATACCTATCAAGGTCATACCCATGGAAGGTAAACCTGCAAGAAAACCCTCATGGATTCGAGCCAAGGCTGCGGTTGGCAAGGAAGTAACACAACTTAAATCTTTGCTCCGCGAACATGAATTACATACAGTTTGTGAAGAAGCGGCCTGTCCGAACCTGGGAGAATGTTTTTCGCATGGCACGGCGACATTTATGATCATGGGTGATGTCTGCACACGGCGCTGTCCATTTTGCGATGTTGCACATGGTCGTCCTAAACCTCTGGATACGAATGAACCGGAGCATCTTGCGCAGGCTATTGCAAAGATGAATCTGAAATATGTCGTCATTACCTCGGTTGATCGCGATGATCTAAAAGATGGCGGCGCCGGTCACTTTAAAGCCTGCATCGATGCCATACGAAACAAGGTGCCACAAGTTAGAATAGAAATATTGGTGCCAGATTTCCGCAGGCGGATGGAAATAGCCCTGTCTACGCTAGCGGAGTGTCCACCCGATGTTTTTAATCACAATCTTGAAACAGTGCCACGCTTATATAGAAAGGCAAGGCCTGGTGCTAACTACGAGTGGTCATTGCAGTTGATTAGAAACTTCAAGGCGCAACATCCAGAACTCCCAACTAAATCAGGTTTGATGTTGGGCCTGGGAGAAACCATCGATGAGGTCAAGCAGGTGTTACAAGATCTACGCAAACATGACTGTGATATGCTGACACTCGGACAGTATCTGCAACCTAGCCGCTATCATTTGCAGGTTGAACGTTTTGCAACACCCGATGAATTTTCTGAGCTAGGCCGTTATGCAAAAAGCCTGGGCTTTAAGAATGTAGCCAGCGCGCCTATGGTACGTTCTTCCTACCATGCCGATCTGCAGGCAGCTGGGGAAGGGTTATAAGTAAATAAAAACCAATCACACAATAAGATAATCAAAACATATTTTGAGGAAATAAGACCCAATCTTATGGGTTGATATAAACATCACATGAAAAAAAATAGTCGAATATTGATTCATGGTGCAGGTGTTGCAGGATTGACCTGTGCTATCTGGTTAGGCAGAAATGGCTTTCAGCCAGTTGTGGTGGAGAAATTCCCCGAGATAAGGGCCGCAGGCGGATTTATTATCGCCTTATCTGGTGCCTCATATCGTTTTGCTGATGAGCTAGGCATGCTTGCAGATATGCAAGCTAGAGATTCTGATATTTATGCTTCAAGTTATCATGACAGCAAAGGAAGCACATTACTGCATCTGGATTATAAATATCTTTTTAATGGCGTTGATTATATCCAGATCACACGTGATGAAATTGAAAATGTACTTTACGAACATGCAAAGGATCAGGCGGAATATCGTTTCAGTACCAGTGCTGAAAAAATAACTCAGGAAGCGCCAGGTGTGGTACATGTTGAATTTACTGATGGAAAACAGGAAGAGTTTGATCTTGTTATCGGTACCGATGGCTTGCATTCTACTACTCGTAAAATAGCATTTAATGAATCAGAGATCACCAGGCACTATCTCGGTCTGCAAGTTGCCGCTTACAAGCTCGATGATATTGTTGGTCTGAAAAACAAGTTTGAATATCACATGGAGAAAGACAGGTATATGGTGTTATACAGTAGCCGAGACGGAAAACTTGGTTGTGTGTTTGTATGGAAATCAGATGACAAAAAGGCTCCATCAATCGAACAACGATGGGATGTGCTTAACGATCATTATCGAGATGCTGGTTCGTTGGCAAGAAAAGTTATCGAACATTTTCCAGATACTGATCCTATGTATATGGACCCACTCATGCAGATTGAAATGAAACAGTGGCACCGGGGACGTGTCGTTGTTATTGGCGATGCCGCCCATTGCATGACATTATTGTCAGGACAAGGTGCTTCTTCAGCATTTGCAGATGCCTGTTATTTATCCAGGGCCTTGATTGATGGCAAACCTGAGGATGCCTTCAACTCACTGGAAAAGACCATGCGTCCAGCCATCAGTGCAATGCAACCTGCAACAAGGAAAGCTGCGATGTGGTATGTACCGCGAAATAGGCTAAGACAGATAATCCGTGATACTGGAATGAGAATGTTGCCCGTTAATTATTTTAAGGGTTACTTCAAGAAAAAATATATGAAGATCTAGGCAGTAATAAAAGTGGAACTTACTTTTACACTTGATCTCGAAGAGCATCGTCCGGACGATTCATATCCTAAACGATATCCTGAAATTACGAGAGATATTCTTGATTTTCTGGATCAGCGAAATATAAAAGCTACTGTATTTGTGCTTGGGAAACTGGCCGAAGATGAACCTGAACTAATCAAGGAAATTTCGTCAAAAGGGCACGAAATAGGGTTTCATACCTATTCGCATATTCATTTAACCAGGGAAAGTCTGGAAAATTTCAAACAACAATCCAGAAACAGCAAGGCATTCATAGAAGACCTGATCGGACAGAAAATTTACGGATTTAGAGCACCTGCTTTTTCACTGACCAACAAATCTGTATGGGCACTGGACATCCTCAAAGAACTTGGTTTTACCTATTCATCAAGTGTGCTACCTGCAAATAACCCGATTAACGGTTTTCCTGAAGCACCAGGAAAGCCATTTTTATGGTCAAATGGTTTACTCGAGATCCCGGCACCTATAGCACAATATGGACCATTTGTTTTTCCGTATCTCGGTGGCATCTACCTGAGATATCTGCCTGTGTCGATAATCAAATATTTCCTGCACAGGGAAAAAAATCAGCAGTCACTCTGGATATATTGTCATCCTCATGATTTTGATCATAAAGAAAAATTTTATCAAATTAAGGGAACGTCTTTGCTCACCAGTTTATTGCTGTGGTTTAACCGGAAACATACCTTCAGGAAAATCGAACAGATATTTGCTGACGATTCCGTATTTGGTGCAGGTACATTTATTGAGCAGATAAATTCAGGAAGATATGAAAATCTGGAAACATTTAACCTGCCTTCCTAAATGCACATATTTTGAAAAGCGGCGGCATAATTACAAATGGCAAGTTAATTATTGTTCCCTTTTTAAATCCATATTCCTCGATTGAATCAATGAGATTGTAGATGTTCGTATGATGATAATCTGCTTTATCACCAAACCCGGCAACAAGTCGACCCAGTTTGTATAAAAAGCTTTCGGTTGGTCCAGAAATAAGAAACTGCCCTCCTGGTTTGAGTTTTTTGTCAAAAAGTACCAGATACTCCTCCAGTTCCTCAATATGTTCCAGAACATCCGCAGCCACAATTACATCTAATGAGTTATCTTCAATGTTATTTAAATTGTTTACAAAATTAACATTAATGTTATTTGTATCGCATAATTTCATCGCATATTGAGGATATAAATCAATAGCAAATACTTGAGAACAACGTTTATCAAGTTCTGATAAAAATAAACCAATCCCGCAACCAAATTCCAAAGCCGCACCAGTTTGACTGTCTATCATTTCTGCCAGAAAATCATAGCGTTTCCACATTAGCCACCGTATCAACGGATTATTATGCATGTAAGTTGGTATGGCCATCTCGTCCCTGTCATGCTCTGAAATTTCCTCAATTTGAATCGAGGTTATGTCTTCGATTTCTTTTCTGCTTATTCTGGTGATCATTCCTAAAAATAACTCCTCTCTATCCAAGATTTCTGGATATCAATGGCCCTATCAGATTTGCTACTGGCAGCGGCAGTTTTTGCCAGATTTTTACATAGGTACTATATTTCGAATTCATCGGGTTTAAATCAGGTGTCCGTTTGGCTCGGACAAGTTTCTGATGATAGTATAATTTTTTTGGTTCAAACCCCCAGTTTTTTTTAAAACTGTATGATCCGGTTCCTTCAATACTGCGCCCAAAATCAAAATTATGGATATTCTTCTCACAACTGCGCCGCATTAATTCCCAATACATAAAATCATATGCTTTTAGCTGCCGGGCTTCTGGAAGTCCACCGCCATAGTAAGGCATTACTGTATCATCAGAATAAAAACTCAACACGCTACTGATGGCCTTACCATCTTTTGTGATTGTCACAATTTCACATGCATCGCCAAAGGTTTTTTTGAGGGTATTAAAATATCGTTTTGGATAAACAGGCGTACCCAGATTTCTGACACTGGCAGAGTAAATATCGTAAAACCTATCCGTATTGTTATCGATAACACTCTCAAGATTGTTATTGATGCCTTTTCTTACCATAGCCCGTTGTTTACGGGGTATAGCTTTAAGGTTGGTGTCAACATCAGATGCAATTCTTTTCTGGAAAGTACAATAAAAATTCTTATATGGCCAATCGTCCTGATTGTTAGAACTATTTCTGAGTTCGAGATAGTCTACGCTTAAATCCTTTGCCAACTTGACCGCTTCATTGCTTAAGTTGTTTGATACCTCTGGTGTGTCACTACATGCACCACCATAAACACAAAATGGTGTAGAAATTAGTGTGTGACCGAACAAAAGACTTTTTACCTCGGCCAAGGGAAGTATTCCGATGATCTCTCCATTTTCCTCCGCATACATATAGTGAGTTGTTAAATTGTAGGCGGTTTCAAGAATAGATTTCCATTCTGATCTATGACAAAAGGTAGATAACGGATTGTTGCCAACGTAATCATTCCAGGAATGTAACTCATTATCGGAAAGTAATTTAATTTTCATAATATTTCCTGGGCCTTAATGAGAAGGTATAGTTATTTCTCTGCCACCAGAAAACAAGATGCGCCTAAAGTCTTTGCCCCAATCGATTCCAGATTGTGAAAGTTCCAACGGAGTAGTGGAAAAGTCAGAAAATTATTTTTTACGGAAAAACCTATTTGGTTACAATAATTCACGAGATCACCAATATAGTTGTCATAGTAGGGAAACTCCGGCCGCCCTGTTAATTTGTCGATATACCGATAAATAAAAACTGCCAGTTTGTGTATCAAGGCCCTGTCATTTCTCCAGATCATTATTAATCTTCCACCAGGTTTCAGAATTCGATAGACTTCGTCCAGTAGATGTTCAGCTTTGTCCTTTGGTTGCTGATTAAGAAACTGGCAATTAATCACGGTATCGATACTTGAGTCTGCCAGAGGGATTGTGAAGATATCACCCCTAATAATATTAATCTGATTGGTCTGGGCGTCTTTGCAAGCTATTTCATTAAAATCTATTCCAACAACAAACCGATTTGCTTGATTAAGAGGTTTTACCATTAACCCAGATCCGCACGCCAAGTCGACTATGACTATATCAGCATCGGAAATTTCTGATAGAATCATTTCCTGTTCTCTCAGGAAATATTGTTCAAGGCGATAGCCGTTAGCCCCTGGATTAGTGTCACCGTGCCGGCTGCGTAGATTCTCATAGAGTCGATCTGTTTTTTTATCGGCCGATTGTTTTTGTATGTTTTGACTCATAAATATAAAAAATCATTAAATAATAAAATGTTATCTGGTATTTTATACTAGCTTGTAACATCCATGATAAGTAATAATTCAATTGATCTCGACATAAAAATGGAAACAGTAAAACATATTTCAGGGATTATCATTCTAACATTCCTGATCGGTACATTTTATATCACAGACAGGATCCCGTTTTCTGATGAAAATGTATATTTTGGACATGCATATTCAATATATTCTCATAGTACTTTTGGTATTGTAGATAAAAAAACAGGTTATTCAGAGCCAGGGGCAAGGGTCGCGCCTCTTTATCCCGCAATGTTGGCTGGGATAATGTTAGCTGATAAAGATTTTGCCGGGAGTGCAGAGTGTCACCTGGCTTCATTAGGTGCCGAAGAACGTAATTGCCTCGCTACAATTTGATTCTTTTATTACCATTATCGATAGCAATTAGCTTTGATATAATGGCATTTATTAATGCCATAGAAAATTAGAAAATTAATAAATGAAATCAAAGCAAGATATCAGAGCAAACCCTTAAATGAGGCATTAGAATATTATCAAACTAGAAAATTTAAAACATTTTGCCTTTATTGTATCGCTCATAACTATTATGGGTTCTTTTTTTATTACAGATGATTTGCCAGTATATGATGAGAAATTTTACTTAAATCACGCTTATTCAATTTATGTGGATGGGGTTTTTGGAATTTACAATTCATCAAAAATAAAGTCAGAACCAAGCGCAAGAGTAGCTCCTCTTTATCCTGCATTTTTAGCCATGGTTATGTATTTAAGTCAGGATTATTCAGACAGTACGCAATGTCATATTGATTCTAAAATAAAAGTAAAATCTAGATGCAAAAATAATTTTATATTTCCAAAATATATTCAGTTATTATTTCTTGCGATATCTTTCGGCTTTATATGGCTTGCATTAATGAAAATAACGAGTTCATTTGCCATATCATACCTTTCGATTAGCACAATGTTAGTATCCGGTGCGCCATTTTATTACGCTAATATGATTCTAACGGAATCTCTTTATCTGCCAATTGCATTCTTATTTTTATTGACCTTGCATATAGCAATTACTAAAATGGATAAAAAATATATATCTGCTTCCGCAATTCTCCTTGGCTTGACGGCCTTAACAAGACCCTCATTCTATTATTTGTTTTTTATATTACTTTTTATTTTTCCAATTCTTTTTTATATTTCCAATACAAAAAAAATAAAATAAGAGATATTGGCTTTTTTTATTTTATTTTTTGCTCAATATTTTTACTGACGGTAGGAGGGTGGATGATTAGAAATATTATTCTCTATGACAAACCGGCTATTACTGTCGGTTATGGAGTGCTTCCATTGTCTACACGATTAGCGTTTAATCGTATGACAAACGAAGAATATTATATTGGCTTTGTATACCATCTGCCTGGAATTGGCCGATTGGCAGCTAAAAGTATATTTGGTCAAGAGCCATTTGATAGGCTTGACTATTTAAAATATTATAAGAGTGAAAGAGATATAGTAAGAAATGAGATAAGTAAAATGGTTGGGTCAAATATTTCTAATTATCGACGGGAACAAGAAATAATTCCATTATCATTAATAATTAATGAATATATTTTTAATGACATAGTAAATCATTTGAAGATTACATTATTCCTTGCATGGAGAGGTGTTTTTATAGAATCACCATTTGGTTTTATTGGAATATTATTTTTAATTTGGACGCTGTTTAGTAGCGCCAAAAATGATACCCATAAATATATGTATATAATCGCTTTTCCACCATTAATTATGCTTTTTTTAAATGCTGCACTAACAGCAAGTGTCCCCCGCTACAATCTGATTCTACTATTGCCAATGTCTATAGCTATTACAATTGGATTAATGCAAATTGTTAATGCCATAGTAAATTGGAAAATTAATAAATGAAATTCAGGCAAGATCTACGGCTACTAGATGATAAACAGACTCGTTACATATTTTCGACCGGGAGAACGGGAACAACACTTTTACGAGAATTTATTAGAAAAAGAAATCCTGAGCTTGAGATTGCATTTGAACCTGGTCCTTCCCGGCAAGCATTCATATTATGGAGTGCGGGGATAAGAGGTTTAATGCTGGAAAATGCCGGGCGGAATATCATATATAAAAGAAGGAAAGAGGAGCAGTTGCAGAGGAATACAGGACAGATTCGAATAGAATTTGATAGTTATCTTTCACCCCTCGTGGCTGAAATGTTAGATTACAGTATCTCGCCGATTATTGTCCACATGGTGAGACACCCTTACAGTTGGATTAGGTCTGCTGAAAATTTCAAGGCTGCACATTGGCGGCGGTTTATTATTGATTATCTGCCATTTGCCAAGCTTGTCCCTCCAAAAGCCAGTGCATCATGGAGCAGTTTGAATGCAATAGAGAAAAGTGCCTGGCGCTGGGTTTACTATAACGAAAAATTACTGGAATGTGAAAAATCTGGTCAAAATTATATCTGTGTTAAATATGAAGATTTTATATCGTTAGATTCCAAAATAAGAAATGAGACAGTAAATAAAATATTACATATGTTAGATCCGCGACATGATACGGATCTTGATATTGAATGGAGTGAAAAAATGAATGAAAGTAGTAAGGGAAGGATTGACCATTGGCAGGATTGGCCTGCTAATACATTGAGTAATGTCAGAGAAATATGTGGGAATTTGATGGATAGTTTTGGCTACCAACGCTAGTTATCATGATATTACTAAAAGAGTTATCTACATATATAAAAAACAGGCAAAGTGTCAAAATAACTTTTATTGCTGCTTTAGTATCTATTTTATTGCTCGCCATGCTCTTCAAACTATCTGATTTTGATAGTTTAATTGGCAGTATTGCATCAATAAATATCACATTTGTATTGATGTCTTTTTTTGTTTTTTTGCTAGCGATCATTATTGTTTCACTCAGGCTTTTATTTGTATTACATTTATCTGCAAAGGAAAAATTCATTCCATCTCTTGATATCAGTGTTATTCATACTGTTTTGCTATGTATTTTGCCTGCCAGGCTTGGAGATGTGTGTTATCCATTCTTATTAAATAAAAATCTTAATATCATCATGTCGCATTCAGTTGTTAATTTGCTGGTATTAAGGCTGTATGATTTCTTGGTGTCTGCATTGTTATTTCTTATCTCGACCGTAATGCTTTCAATAAATGCCGCAGATAAACTGGTTCTCCAAAAAACAGCATTAGTATTTTTTATTATTGCGATTAGTATTTTAGGCACTATGAAATATTTCTCTTCGGTTTATATAATTCCGAATAAATATAAGGACAAAAGCAAAAAACTCGGAAAATTTATCGGTATTTTGAGTCAGCTACAGGAAGGTTTTAATGTTATTAGTATTGTTGATCACATTATTCTTTTTAGTATGACCTGTCTAAAGTGGGCATTATCAATTGGAGTGATATTTTTTATATTTCGAAGTTTGAATATGAATATTCTGGTTGCTGAAACGATATTAGTTACAACCGGTATGAATCTAGTAGTGGCCCTGCCAATACAGACAGTAGGAGGTTTTGGTATCACAGAAGCTGCCATGGCATTTTTGTTGGGTCTTGTAGGCTACGCTACGGATCAAGCCGTCAGCTATTCACTGGCAACTCGTTTTATTTGGTTAGCTATGCCATTAAGCATAGGAATTATATGGTTACTGACAAGAAATACTGCTCTGAAAAAAGAACAGATTAGCTAAAGGTTTTGTCTAATCTAATGAAGGATGCAGTGGTATTCTGGGAGCATTGTCAATGTCGTAGGATAATGCAGACAAGGCCAGTTGTAACCCTACAATAACTGGTAATGCCGCCAGCATTACTGTACCTGCAGTGGCCGCTTCAGTTGCCTGTACGCTTTCTAACCACTTAATCGAGCCAAAGAATATTCCAAAGAAGATCATGCCCGGACCAAGTACCAGTTCAATGGAGGCTATACTGAAATCACGAATAAAGTAGTTATAAATAAGACGTTTTATAAAGTTCTTCGTATGGTTTACGCTAAAGGTAAATAATGAATTTCTAATACTTAAGTGGCTACTTTCATTTCCATACAATGAATTCATAGGGATGTCTGTTACTACGGCTCTGATAATATTCAATCTGAACAACATATCAGATTCAAAGAAATATCCTTTATGGATTTTATTGAGGGGCAGTAATTTAAGGACATTGGCGTGTATGGCAGTGTAGCCATTATTAGGATCAAATAATCGCCAGTATCCAGTTGAAAGTTTGCTCATGAAAGACAGGACTGCATTACCAAGTAAGCGAATCTTTGGCATGGATGATATTTTTTCGACATCAAAAAAACGGTTTCCTTTTGTATAATCCGAATATCCATTGATAATTGGATTAATAAATCGAGGAATTAACTCAGGATCCATTTGTCCATCACCGTCAATTTTTAAAACAATATCTACACCGACTTCTAAAGATGCCCGATAGCCAGTAATCATTGCACCACCCACACCTTGATTTGTGCTGTGCTGGATGACGTGCACACGCGGATCCTGGCAATTATCTTTTAAATATTGCCCTGTTTGTTCTGGACATGCGTCATCTATACAAAATATGTGGTCGACATTACCCGGGATATTCTTGATAACATCAAGAACATGAGCCTTCTCCTTATAGCAAGGAACCACTACAGCTATTTTCCAATTAATATTATTACGAGTTTCCATCTATAGTATCTGCCAATCTGTTTCTCTATTGATTTATATTATTAAACATTATTTAGAATCATTTTTCCTGAATATTTTGTTCACTGTGCATTTGGCCTGGCCTTTAGAAAAACGTGTTAATACTTCATCGCCTGAGACCAGTTGCCTCACATCACGTATTATTTCCTGATTGTCATATTTTTGTACGATAGCGTAACCCCTGTTCAAGGTAGCGAGTGGACTCACCGCATTTAATGCCCTTGCCACTGTTTGTATTTGTGCGTTCAAATTTTGATATAGATGATTTGTTGCCTGTTGTAAGCGTTGATGTATTTGCTCAGATCGTTCCATATAAAATTTTAATCTTTGCAAGGGATTGTGCTTATTTAAATTAGAGTGCTTTTCATGCAATCTATGATTTTGTTGCGTCACTATTGATTTAATCGAGTGATTCATGCGGATAGATATGGCATCAAGTCTTTGCGCATTATTTTGTAATTGTGTTGCTGGATGAGGCAGGCGTTTTTCCAGATGTAAAATATTTTGTTTGAGTGTGCTTAAACTGGTCTGAAGAATTTGTGATAAGCGATTATGCTGAAGCGATAAGGTCTGTTTAATCTGCATTTGATCTGGACTGACTAACTCAGCAGCAGCAGAAGGTGTGGCTGCACGCTTATCGACAACAAAGTCGGCTATGGTGAAGTCAATCTCATGCCCGATGCCAGAAACAACCGGAACAGAACAATCAAAAATAGCTCTGGCTAAAGTTTCATTGTTAAAGGCCCAGAGATCCTCTATCGAACCCCCGCCGCGAGAAATAACAATCACATCACATTCATTTCTGTTTTCAGCAGTTTTGAGCATGGTTGTGATCTGCTCTGCGGAGCCATCACCCTGAACAGCCACCGGATAAACTATAATATTGCCTGCAGGATAGCGGCGCTTGAGGACACTTAAGATATCTCTTATGGCTGCACCTGTAGGCGAGGTAATAACACCTATCGTCCTGGGCAAGGTGGGCACAGGTTTTTTATGAGCCTCTTCAAACAAGCCTTCTTTAAATAGTTTTTGCTTTAGCTCTTCATATGCACGTTGCATTCCACCTTCACCGGCACGTTCCATCTGTTCAATAATTAATTGAAATTCACCACGACCTTCGTAAAGACTTACATTTGCGCGGACCAGGACTTCTGCACCATTTTCCGGTTCAAATTTGAGAAACCGGTTTTTGCCTTTAAACATGGCGCAGCGCACCTGGGAATGAACATCCTTCAGGGAAAGGTACATATGACCTGAGGCAGGGCAGGCGAAATTTGAGATCTCACCCTGTAGCCAGATAGTTGGAAAACTACCCTCCAGCACCGCCCGAACCTCACGATTTAATCGGGTGACGTTATAAATATCTCGTTGATTGTCAGGGTTCTCAGTCATTCTCTAATGCTACGTAAAGATGGGCTGGCTGGCAAAGCAAACAGTGATTTACCATTCGGCCAGTTGGCGTTATAATGCGCGGCTATTTTTTATCTTTAAATCAGTTAGTTAAGATAGGGAGATAGTTTAAGTATGCGTGAAACAGGGCAAGCCCTTACCTTTGATGATGTATTATTGGTCCCCGCCTTCTCGGACGTCTTGCCTCGGGAAGTTAATATAGCCGCCCGCCTGACCAGAGATATTACGCTTAATATTCCCTTACTATCAGCTGCAATGGATACCGTTACCGAATCCGGCCTGGCGATTGCCCTGGCTCAGGAAGGTGGTATTGGCATTATCCATAAGAACATGAGTCCGGAAGACCAGGCCAGGCAAGTGCGTCTGGTGAAGAAGCACGAGAGCGGGGTGGTCAAAGATCCGCTAACCGTCTCACCAGAGACATCCATTAGTGAAGTGCTGGAGTTAACCCGGCATTATAAGATATCCGGATTACCGGTTGTGGATGGTGAAAACCTGGTCGGGATAGTGACCAGTCGAGATATGCGATTTGAAACGCGTCTTGAAGATCCCGTCAAAAATATCATGACCAAGAAGGATAAGTTGATCACTGTTAGTGAGGGGGCAACGAAAGAAGAAATAAAAGAATTACTACACAAACACCGTATTGAAAAAGTGTTGGTGGTTAATAAGGCTTTTCAGTTGCGAGGTTTGGTGACGGTCAAGGACATCCAGAAGGCACATGAATTTCCCAATGCCTGTAAAGACAGTGATGAACAATTACGTGTGGGTGCTGCTGTCGGCGTGGGTGAGGCATCACAAGCAAGGGTTGGTGCACTTATTAATGCAGGCGTTGATGTGATTATTGTCGATACTGCGCATGGCCATTCCGCAGGGGTGCTCGAAATGGTTAAGTGGGTCAAGAAAACTTTTCTGAACAGTCAGGTGATTGGCGGTAATGTGGCGACAGCGGCAGGCGCCAAAGCCTTGGTTGATGCAGGTGCAGATGGTGTGAAGGTCGGTATCGGGCCTGGATCAATCTGTACCACTCGCATCGTTTCGGGTGTTGGTATGCCGCAAATAAGTGCTATAGCTAATGTCGCAGAAGGCCTTAAGGGAACTGAAGTGCCGTTCATTGCAGATGGCGGGATTCGTTTTTCCGGCGATGTTGCCAAGGCGATTGTTGCAGGGGCTCATTCAATCATGATTGGTGGATTGTTTGCCGGGACAGAAGAAGCGCCGGGTGAAGTAGAGTTATATCAGGGGCGTTCATATAAGACCTACCGTGGTATGGGATCACTAGGCGCCATGTCACAGCAACATGGTTCTTCTGATCGTTATTTTCAGGAAAACGATGAGATTGAAAAACTGGTGCCGGAAGGCATCGAAGGACGTGTTCCCTACAAAGGGCCTCTGGATGCCATCATCCACCAATTACTGGGTGGAGTGCGTGCGGCGATGGGTTATACCGGCTGTAAAGATCTTGAAGAAATGCGCACACGACCAGAATTCATTCGTTTGACCAATGCGGGGATGCGTGAAAGTCATGTCCACGATGTGACCATCACCAAGGAACCACCAAATTATAGAATGGAGTAGTTTCCCCCTAACACTATAATCTTGGCACTATAATTCTGGATCAATACAACTGACCCAAATATGACCAATATACATTCTGAAAAAATCCTGATTCTGGATTTTGGTTCCCAATACACACAGTTGATCGCGCGTCGTGTGCGTGAGGCGAATGTCTACAGTGAAATTCATCCCTTCGATATGTCAGCAGATGACATCAAGGCATTTAATCCAAAAGCAATCATCCTTTCTGGCGGACCAGAGTCGGTAACGATTAAGACTGATATCAAGGCACCAGAGATTGTCTTTCAAATGAATGTGCCTGTGCTGGGGATATGTTATGGCATGCAGACGATGGCGATACAGCTTGGTGGCAAGGTTGAGTCATCGACCTTAAGAGAGTTTGGTTACGTGCAGGTGCGAGCCAGAGGACACACAACACTATTAAAAGATATTCAGGATGACACAAATGATGAGGGTCATGGTCTGCTGGATGTCTGGATGAGTCACGGTGATAAGGTCGTTGAGTTACCTGATAGATTCAAGGTCATGGCTTCGACAGACAATGCCCCGATCGCAGGCATGGCGGATGATGATAGAAATTTCTATGGCGTGCAATTTCATCCAGAAGTCACACACACCAAACAGGGACAAGCCATACTACAAAGGTTCCTGCATGAAATCGCTGGTTGCCAGTCTTTATGGAACATGGATAACATCGCAGAAGATGCAATCAAGACCATCCGAGCCAGGGTAGGCAAGGATAAAGTATTGTTAGGGCTGTCTGGTGGTGTGGATTCCTCTGTTGTTGCTGCCTTATTACACGAAGCCATCGGTGATCAACTCACTTGTGTGTTTGTTGATAATGGTTTGCTTCGTTTACACGAAGGTGATCAGGTGATGGAAACCTTCGCCGAACACATGGGCGTCAAGGTGATTCGTGTCGATGCAGAATCGCGATTTCTTGATGCCCTGAAAGGTGTTTCTGACCCTGAAGAGAAAAGAAAGATTATTGGTAACAATTTTATTGAAGTCTTTGATGAAGAGGCTCACAAACTGCAGGGCATTAAATGGTTGGCTCAAGGCACGATTTATCCTGACGTCATTGAATCTGCCGGTGCCAAGACGGGTAAAGCACAGGTCATCAAGACGCATCACAATGTCGGTGGTCTGCCAGATGATATGCAGTTTGAACTGGTCGAACCTTTGCGCGAATTGTTCAAAGACGAAGTGCGGAAACTTGGCGTACAGTTAAGTTTGCCTAAAAGCATGGTCTATCGCCACCCCTTTCCAGGTCCGGGTTTGGGCGTGCGCATATTGGGAGAGGTGAAAAAAGAATATGCCGATCTCTTACGTCAGGCCGATGCGATATATATGGAAGAGTTAGAGAAACAGGATCTGTACGACAAGACTAGCCAGGCCTTTGCTGTATTTCTTCCCGTGAAATCTGTAGGTGTGATGGGCGATGCACGAAAATATGATTATGTGATTGCGCTACGTGCTGTTGAAACTATCGACTTTATGACCGCGCGTTGGGCCAGACTGCCGTATGATTTTCTGGAAACAGTTTCCAGCAGGATCATTAATGAAGTCGATGGTATATCTAGAGTGACGTACGACATTTCGAGCAAGCCGCCGGCAACAATCGAATGGGAATAAGAAAAGTAATTAAAAAATTGTTTTTTTTCGCGATAGTTTCGTCAGCTCCGTACTCAAATCCTCATGTATCATCTATACACTCCGGTTTTCGGCTTTGGCATCCTGCGTCGCTCTACCTCCTGCATCCATGCAGTCGTCCGTGCGGGGCTCCCTCACTCTCACAAAAAATCCTGATTTTTAAAGTACTTTTCGCGTAGATATAATGACTACGGATATAAAATGGATGCAACGTGCTTTTGAGTTGGCAAAAAATGCTGAAGCACATGATGAAGTCCCGGTCGGTGCGGTCATTGTTTACGAGAACAAAATCATTGGTGAAGGCTGGAACCAACCAATAGCATCAGACGATCCAACGGCGCATGCCGAAATTATGGCGCTACGAGATGCCGGGAAGAAAATCGGCAACTATCGTTTACCGAACGCAACTATATATGTCACCCTTGAACCTTGTACTATGTGTGCGGGTGCGATTATTCATGCACGTCTGGCTAAACTTGTTTATGCCGTTGACGATCCTAAAACAGGTGCCTGTGGCAGTGTGTTTAACTTACTTCAAAATGAAGAATTAAATCATAGAGTAGAAATTGTGAAAGGTGTGATGGAAGAAGAATGTCGATCTTTAATACAATCATTCTTCGAAGAAAAGAGAGCTAAACAGAAGTGACTGATACGGCAACCAATCAAGCAGAGCAACTTGCTGAATTATTCTTAAAAACCTCGAGTAAATTAGTGACGGCTGAATCCTGTACCGGTGGTGGTCTCGCTGAAATTCTGACGCGTATTCCGGGTAGCTCTGCCTGGTTTGAACGTGGTTTCGTGACCTATTCAAATGAATCGAAACATGAAATGTTATCAGTTCCATTAGATACGCTAGAACAATTTGGTGCCGTCAGTGAAGAAATAGCCAGTGCAATGGCGAAAGGGGCAGTAGAAAATAGTCGGGCAGACTACGGCGTCGCCATTACTGGTATCGCGGGTCCCGACGGTGGTACGGAGTCTAAACCCGTTGGCACAGTTTGTTTTGGCTGGTACGAAAGAGATGCAGGTGCTAGCACTACGCATATTTGTTTTGATGGTGATCGTCTCAGGATCAGGGAACAGGCCTGTATGCTGGCGATGCAAGGATTGCTTGATTTGTTACAAAAAGTTTCAGAATAATAAAGACAAAGATGGCGCGGTTATTCTTTGCACTATGGCCAGATAATAAAACGCAATTAAGGCTTTATCATGTTGCTCGACAATTCAAAAACGAAAAAATTCGTCTGGTAAAAGAATCTAATCTACATATCACCCTGGAATTTCTTGGAGAGGTATCAGAATATGTTCAGCGACAACTTATCGATCAAGCAAATCTAATAAAGGCAGAACCATTCGAGATCAAACTCTCGAATGTAGGCTGGTGGAGAAAACCAGGTGTGTTATGGATTGGTCCGCAGCATATTCCACAATCATTGACTAATCTTGTGGAATCAATCAAACAAATTGTTGAACAGCAAGGTCTGGAAACAGACAAACGATCATATAAACCTCATATCACAATTGCCAGAAAGGTAAAGCAGATTCAATTACCAGAACAATCAATCGATATTCGCTGGCAGGTTAATAGCTTTGCTTTAATTGAATCGAAATCTACAGACATGGGTGTGGCGTATCAGCTTATTCAGCAATGGGCGTTCAATTAAACGCCCAAGCTGCAAAAGGCTCTATTTCATCACGGTTTAAAATAACAAGCTGATACTTCTTTGGATTCAGCGAGTGATCGTCAGTGGTATCGACGGACAATTGCTGCAGTAGATAACCGATTAAAGCACGCCTGATTTTTATCTCAATGAAATCTGTATCACAGCCGTAATCCATTAACAGGCTGGATCGCTTTTTATCATCCAGTTCTGGATGGGGTGCTAATTGCAGGGTGACGATCTCTACCCAATCATCATCGTACTGGGCACTGGATTCAGCAATCTGATCCAGGCATGTCGCAGCCTCAAAACGGGATAAGACAAAATCTCTGAAATCAAAGGTGTCTTCGTTATAGGCACGAACATGCCAACGAAAACCGGTGTTGACCAGGGCATGTGGTTCGATAATACGCCCTTTGTCACTAGTGCTATTAGTAAGTGAATGGTAACTAACTTTTAGTCTTTTATGATTATGTATGGCTCGTGTGACTTGTGCAAGCACGGTCTTGTCGGGTAATCGATTTGGTAGTACCAGACCTTCGACGGGAATTCCAAAGATGGCACTGTCTTGATTAGGCCCACCGACCACGGTCAGATTGGCTTCAATCATAGGCAAAACGACCGCAGGGGAGAGATCAGCAAAGACTTCCTTAAAAGCAGGTGTGGGTACAAAGCCGAAGACATTGTGTTTGTACAACAGGTTCTCCGGGGCAATG
>JAKZTI010000053.1:0-3526 GCA_047517145.1 Gammaproteobacteria bacterium | reverse complement strand
CCATATATTTAATGATAGGTTTCAAATCTGAATTATCGTCAGACGTGTATTCTTTTAATGCTTGTCTCAGCTGTCCAATGGGATCATTTACTGGTAAATTGTCGGGTATTATCAGCATCTCTTTCATGAAAGAGGTATCTGTCTCTAGCAACGGTGCAGGCCAGCAGTCAACTCTGAATATATTTAAAATTTTATCGGAGTGAGAATCATCAGGTTGGTTGATGTAGTCTTTTGCCAGTTCAATCCAGTTGACAAGTTGCTGTTGTTGAGTAGCTTTGTATACGGATCCGTCAGGTGTCTCGAGCAAGAAATCCTGAAGTAAGAAGCAAACATCCTGGAAGCCAGGCATCTTATTATCACCTGCATAGGTGCCAATTTCTTCCAGTTTCTGGGTAACGGTATCCAATAAACCACTTGAATTATCCTTTTGCAAGGAGATAGCGAGTTCAGAAAGTTTATCTATATATCCTATCAGTGTTTTAACGGATTCTGTTGTCACTGATTTATCGCCTAAACTATGGATGTAATATTGAAAGTATAATGAATGGCTAAATCGAAGTTATTCGTCCAATTTAAAATCTAACTCTATATCAATATCTGGGGTGACTGTATCTAATTCCGGATCAGGTTTTGTCTCCGTTTTCGTATTGACATCTATTTCCTTAATGGTATTAGTTTCGGTAATCGAATCTAACTCTGGTTCCGATTTTTCAATACTCGTCTCTGACGCTTCCTTATCAATTTTCTTAAGCGTGAAAACGGAAACTGCTTCCATAAGTGATAACGCCTGTTGAACTAGCTTAGTTGTATGAATAGTTTGTTCTTGTAAATGATCTCCCGTCTTGTGCACGCTTTCCCGAATTATGTCAGCCCGTTCGCGTAATTTGGCGGTTCGCTTATTTTGCATGTTGGCACCTTGGGCAATTTTTTGAACCATATCTACAAGATAGCCAGTGGTTGTTTGAGTTTCATCCATTTCATTACCCGCTTGTTCCGCAAGCTTGCTACCCTCTACCACTTGGCTTGTGAGTTCATTCATGGTGTTTACAGTACTGGAAGTCTCTAACTGTATATTATTTACCAGTGTTTCAATTTCAGAGGTTGCTTCACGCGAACTTTCAGCTAATCGTTGAACTTCGTCAGCTACAACTGCAAAACCCCGACCTGCTTCACCGGCTGATGCAGCGTGCATACTGGCATTTAGTGCAAGAATATGCGTTCTTTCAGAAATGTTATTAATCAGATTCACAGCGGAATTAATTTCCTGAGAGCGCTCACCGAGTCGTTTGATACGCTTCTCAGTTTCACGGATGGTATCCCTGATTTTATTAATACTGGTAACAGTATTCGTCACTGTGCTCATTGCTGTTTTAGTTGATTTACTCGCATCTTCGGCTGCAGTATTGGATAATTCTGCAAGTTTATTGATCTTCACCATTGTATCTGAAGCGGATTTTAATTCAGCAACAGTTACTTCCACCAGATTTCTTTCATTTTCAGCTAAAAGTATTACGTTATCTGCCTGTGATTTTACGAGGTTTGATGTTTCTGCGATCTCTTTCGAATCATCCAAAACTTTATTTAAAACTTTTGAAGTTTCAGAAGACATCATGTTTAGCGCATCAGCAATTGGACCTGTCATGTCTTCATTGACTATGGCTTTTACAGTCAGATCCTTTTGAGCAAGTTGAGCAACGGTATCAAGTAACGCGAGGATAGAATTATTAAGTGTTTCATTTTCGTCTTCAACAACTGTCGTCGATGTCATACGGTCATCAAGGATGGCATCAATAGAATTACTGATATTTCCTAGCTCATCATTTCTATCAAATCCAATGCGTGCCTCTATGTCTCCACCAACTACTTTCATCAAAATATCATTCATGTGTGATAGCGGGCTTTCGAGTGGTTTCATGATTAGTCGGGTAGTTATAATTGATAAAATGACAATCATAACAAACCCACCTAAGGCAATATTATTAATCGCGTTTATTCCTGTTGTGAAGGTAAATATTGCAAACAATACAATAATTAGCAGACAATTAAATGTCGTTAATGCAATGATTCTCTTATTTAGTTTCATATCGTTTAACATGGTTGTCTACCTGTTTCTAATCTCTCTTGTTAAGCTAATTAATATCGATAATTTCATCTTTATTATTGGGAATTGATATTATCAAGAACTGTATTAATATCTATTTCTAACCAGATTTTGTCATCGATGTCATAGGCTGCATTTATGCAGTTTGAAAATATTTCTGGTGTATCATCGGGTGGCGAAATTTTATTAACAGTTTCTTCGTCAATTTCTACAGCAACCGGTAACTCATGAATTGATAATCCAACAGTATTGTTGCCTTCGCCAAAAACAAGGACGATGTTATTTTCTTCTACGGTTGCTTTTTCGTCTGTGAGAAAATCGTCAATTCTGAATACCGGTATTATGTTACCACGGAGGTTTATCATTCCATATATCCATGATGGGACGTTTGGAATTGGATAGATATTTGCTTTTATGGCTGCTTCACAGAGAAGTGTTTTATCAAAAAGTAAATTTTGGTTTCGAATAATAATACCATACCGGGTATGAATAACTTCATCATTCTGCATGATGCCGATATCTTCAAATGGATCAAAGTGATCAATCTGAGGATTCAGTCTCATCCAGCTTGGCCTAATGTCCTGGTTTTCACTCATGACCCATTACCTAAAGGGATATATAATTACAGTCGTGATTTGCATTGTCAGATCAACCATGAGCTTTAATTTGATCCATTATTTGTTCTGCTGTGTAGGGTTTAGAGACGAGGTCTTTGGCACCTTGCATTCTTGCCCAGACGCGATCCGCCTTTTGTTTTTTGCTGCTTACAAAAATTAAAGGGATTGATTTTGTTTCGCTATCATTTGTAATTGTCCTTGCTGCTTCATAACCATCCATTTTTTCCATCACGATATCCATAAAGATAATGTCTGGTTTCTCGGACTTGGCCTTAGTAATGGCTTCTTTACCATTGCTTGCAGTCACTATTTCACAGTCGATAGAACTTAAAATATTTTTAAGGTTTGACAAGTCAGTTGGTGAATCGTCAACAATCAAAACCTTTTTTATAGTCATTAACTACACTTCCTATTGATTTTTCTTCAATTGTTTTAATTTAAAATTCGCAATGGTTAATAATACAGCGAGTTCTGCCTTATCAACTCGCCTGTCTGCCTGATAAGGTAGGGGCGTTAAGATACTGATCTATTATTACGTCCTTAAAAATCATTTGGCTAATTGGTTTGATTAAATAGGTATCACAACCAGACAAATTACCCTTTATACGATCTGCTGGAGATGAATTACCCGTTAATAAAATAACTGGCGTATCTTTTCCTTTTCCTTCTTTGATTGCTTTGCAGACTTCATAACCATCAATGCCTGGTAATATGATATCGAGGAATATAATGTCATAGGTGTTTTGATTAATCAGATCAAGTGCTTCTTCGCCTGTTTCAGCCACATCAACATGGGAAGTGAAAGGTT
>JAKZTI010000052.1:0-7382 GCA_047517145.1 Gammaproteobacteria bacterium | reverse complement strand
AAAGAAAGTAGCCAAAAAAACCGCAAAAAAAACAACAACAGGGAAACCAAAAAAGAAGACTATGGGTAAAGTAACAAATATAAAGAAATCACCCACACAAAAAATAAAATTATCGGCAAAAAAGAAAATCGCTCCCCATAAGCAGAGGAGAAAAAATGAAGATTATATGGGTGCAGCACAGACGGCACATTTCAGGGGAATCTTGCTCGCCTGGAAAACGGAACTTATGCGGGAAGTGGACAGGACAGTGAACCACATGCAAGACGACGCAACCAATTTTCCGGATCCAAATGATCGTGCGTCACAAGAAGAAGAATTTGCATTGGAGTTACGAACGCGTGACAGGGAACGCAAACTCATTTCTAAAATAGATGAGTCAATTACCATGCTTGATTCTGGTGACTATGGTTTCTGTGAAATCTGCGGTATTGAAATTGGCGTTCGTCGCCTCGAAGCACGCCCAACCGCCACTCAATGTATAGACTGCAAAACTCTGGATGAAATTAAGGAACGTCATCTGGGATAGACTTTATTTTTTTTCACAGTCACTTCCAGACTGTGATTTACCAGACTGTAATTTTACTGAATGTCAGTAATAGGTCGGTTCGCACCTTCCCCTACTGGCCCGTTACATTTCGGCTCAGTGGTGGCCGCCGTTGCCAGTTATATGCAGGCAAAAAGTCAATGTGGTAAATGGCTAGTGCGCATGGACGATATCGACACTCCTCGCAACCAGGCAGGTGCCGATACTGCCATCCTGAAGTCACTTGAGATATTGGGCCTGAATTGGGACGATAAAGTCTTGTTTCAGAGCCATAGACAAGAGGCCTATCAGGAAGCTTTGGCTCTTCTCTCAGAAAAAAACCTTCTTTTCCGATGTACCTGTACCCGAAAACAGATACAAGGCAGTGCCTATCCTGGCACTTGCCGAAACAAGGGACATAGTTCTGATAAACAACACGCACTTCGCATTCTAAGCAATCAGGAACCAATCAATATCAATGATGAAATTCAGGGTCATTTTCAGCAGATTCTGGAAACCGAGATCGGAGATTTCATTGTGCATCGCGCCGATGGTCTTGTCGCCTATCACATTGCGACAGTTGTCGATGATGCCTACCAGAAAATTACAGAAATTGTGCGAGGTGCAGATTTACTGGATTCAACGCCCAGACAAATTTATTTACAGAAAACACTCAATTATCCCGAGCCTTCGTATGCACATTTGCCTACTGCTGTTGATAAACAAGGATATAAATTGAGTAAGCAAAACCATGCAAAGCCCATTGATGACACGGATCCCGTGACAACGTTAATTTTGGCACTTGATTTTTTAGGACAACGCCCTGACAAGTTACTGGCACAAGAAGGAGCAAAGGAGATCATTCAATGGGGAATCGAGCATTGGTCTTTAGAAAAGATTCCACGACGAAACTCAATTGACGTAGAAAATACCTAGAGATTCAGACCAGATAGCCATTTTTCATAAAACACATCGGCAACAGCTTTAGAATTTTGAATTCTTCTTTTTAAATTTTCCAGCATTTGTTTGCGTGATTGCACACTTGGCGAAGGCTCTGGCACATCAGCTTCATAAACATCAAACCACTCCTCGACCATATTGTCTTTCATTTCCACATGACACTGAAATGCCAGGCTACTGCCAAGGATGAAAGCCTGGTTCTTACAAACATCACTTTGTAATAGTGGAACAGCACCATCAGGGAGAGAAAACGTTTCACCATGCCAATGAAACACTTCAAATATTTCTGGCAAATCCCTGAGCCAATCTATCGAGAGCGCATTATCGTATCCTGTCACAGGATACCAACCCATCTCAGGAACAGGGTTCAAAGTAATCTCTCCACCCAACGCTTTGCTAATAAGTTGCCCGCCTAAACAGTGCCCGAGCACCGGTATATTTTCCTGATGAGCCGTGCGGATCAGTTTCAATTCTTTATCCAGACATGGGAGTGGGTCATTGACACTCATCGGGCCGCCCATAAAGACCAGGCCTGAACTGGCACCGGGATCATGGGGAACCTCTTCGCCCTGATCGAGACAAACAGTCTTAAACGGAATATCCCTGGATGTGAGATAATCACCCAGATATCCAGGGCCCTCACAGGCAATGTGACGAAAGATTAAGATTGATTTCACGAACAGTATATTTTTTATTAATAATTTGTAAGCTTAATGCTATGTTAAAAAGAACACAGTGTCTCTTATTGTTAATTTTTTCAATGAATGTCTTTGCTGTAGACAAGATCACCATCAACGGCTTATTTAATAACAAGGCAATCGTCACCATTGATGGTAAACAAAGAATACTTAATGTTGGTAAGCCAAGCCCTGAAGGTGTCCTACTCATCTCCGCAAACTCCAGAGAAGCAGTCATCGAAATTGACGGCGAACAGAACACCTACACATTAGGTACACATATAGGCAGCAGTTTTAAAAAACCAGCCAGAGGTAAAACAGTCACTATCGCGCCCGACAGAGGTGGGATGTATGAAGTCAACGGCAGCATTAACGATTTCCAGGTAAATTTCCTGGTCGATACCGGCGCAACATCCGTGTCCATGAATAGTAAACACGCCAGACGCATAGGCATTGACTACAAAATGCAAGGCCGGGAAGGTTTATCAGAAACCGCCTCTGGCCTGAGCAAAATCTATATCGTTAATCTTGACACTGTGATGGTGGGAGGCATTAAAATACACGACGTAAAAGCTGCGGTGCATGACGGTGATTTTCCCAGAATAATACTATTAGGGAATACCTTTCTCAGTAGAGTCAAAATGATTCGCGAGGGGGAAATGCTTTTGCTGGAAGAAAAACCACTTTAAACAACAATTCATCTTTAATCCGATCACTCTGCCAGTAGATCTCCTCACCTCCTTCACTGCGTGCCAAGGTTCTGGCAAATACAAACAACAAATCAGATAATCGATTCAAGAACTTGAGTGAAACTTTATTGACAGAAATCTCTTTTGATAAACCCACGAATTGTCGCTCTGCACGGCGACAAACTGCACGTGCAGTATGACATACTGCGGCAGGGACAGATCCCCCAGGTAATATAAATTCCTTCAGCGGGGGTAAAGTGGCGTTGTATTCGTCAATAAGCTTCTCAAGATACTCAACATGTGCCTCAGTGACCATCTCGCTATCAGGAATAGCAAGTTCTCCACCTATATCGAACAAAACATGTTGAATGTCCAGTAATGTTGTTTTTATTGGATCGTCAATATCATGAGCTGCCAGTAAACCCAATAGACTATTAAGCTCATCAACATCACCAAATGCATTTACACGATCACTGTCCTTGTCTATTCGACTGCCATCAGCCAACCCTGTAGTCCCATCATCTCCGGTTTTTGTATAAATCTTTGAAAGTCGATGTCCCATAATAAATCTCGTGATTTATCTAATTAATTTAATACCCTGACTGCAGTCGGTAAATCTAAACTAAGTATATGCACATCTGGATGTAATGCATTCGCAATTATTTCCAGACTATCCACCAGGCGTGGTCCTGGCCGATTAAAATATGAATTACCATCTGAGAAATAAACTCGCTTATTCTTAACACAAGGCAAATCATCCCAACCATCATTCGACTGTAAGATCGCTAAATCTTCAATCGCACGTTCCAGTGAAAAACCACAACAAGCGACGAACATTACATCAGGCTGAGCCTCAATAATACGTTGCCATAAGGTTGTTTCTGATGGCTGGTGCTTGTTGCCCAGACAATCTATGCCACCTGCCATCTCAATCAATTCAGGTGTCCAGTGGCCTGCATTGAAAGGCGGATCGATCCATTCCAGGAATGTAACCTTAGGATATTGATTTTTTTGAACGTGAGCTTTAGTGAGCGCATGTACCCGCTCAACCCGGCCATTCAGAGCATCAACAACATCGATAGAAACGGCTTCCTGCCCAGTTTCCTTCCCTACCAGTAACAAAGTACCAAAAACATCATTCAAACACATGGGCTCAAGATTCAGAACCTTTGGACTATTTGATAACTGACAGATTGTTTCCTCTATTTCCGCCTCTGATACAGCACAAACTTCGCACAAAGCCTGGGTTACGATGATATCTGCCTGTAACTCTTCCAGTAATTCTACATTAAGGGAATAGAGTGCCGTGGTATTTTCCAGTTGCTGACGCACTAGATGATCTATTTCATTACTTGCTGCATCATGTGGAATCGCACTTTTTGTCACAATCGGTAAACCAACTACGTCCGCTGGATAATCACACTCATGAGTCACTCCGACCAGATGTTCGCGTAACCCAAGTGAACAAATAATCTCGGTGGCGCTGGGTAGAAGTGAAACAATCCTAATGCCGATTACCCATATTTATATATGCATTGCTCTTATGAACAACATCCCTTAGAAATTATATCCAGCTGTTAATATAAAATTCCGCTCAGGCGCAGGAAAGAAACCAACAGCCCCGAAAAAATTAACTGATGCCGAGCCATTGTATTCTTCATCCAGCAAGTTATTTACCTTTGCAGATGCGGAAAAATTACCATAATCGAATTTCAAATTGATGTTTGCCACTTCGTAGCCATCTAATTCAGTCAATGAACCGGTAAAATCACCACCCGCATTTCGGTCACTGATAAAAAACATTTCTGCATATAGATTCCAGTAATTCATGAAATGATAATTGGCATTCAAGAGTAATTGATGCTCGGCCACCAGAGGAATATCGTTGCCAGCAAATGTTCCTGCCGTGATTTCTGTATCTGTATATGTATATTGAGCACCAATTGATAATTGTTTAGCCGGATACACGTCAATTTCATAAATGAGGCCCGTATGTTCTGTTTCATCCAGATTAATATTTTCCAGAAAGGCGGTAGGATCAACATTTATTTCATTATCGATATCCATGTGATAACCCGTAAGACTGGTTTGAACCCAGTTATTATGCCATTCAGTTCCTACTTCATATGAAACACCAGTCTGGGTTTCTAATGTCGTTGCCAGGGTAAATACATTCATTTCTTCGTCTAATAGCGGAAAACGATAATTATCCTCACGTTTCAGGAATAAGCGCCATGCAGCTGTAGGTTTGATGGTAATGCCAATATTGCTTGCCGTCTGACTGTCTTTAATCAAATCGCCTGGAAAAAACCGGAAACCATCATTAAGCCCTTGGTCGAGCCAGGCTTTCCTGAAACCACCTGTTAGTGAGACATATTCACTAATTGGTAATGTCATAAGCGTATAAACACTATCCATTTCTTGATCACCAATTTGAGCTCCAAAAGGACTAACCAGGATATAATCAGTTCGTTCTATATCTGCTCCTGCAACTACTGTTAAAGGTCTATCAGCAATAGTGATAACACCTTTGATTCGTGGGTTGAAGGCTTTTTTACGTCTATCCTGTGTCAAAGATAAACCAGTCAACACACCATTGACATCATCTTTACTGTAGGTGTATTCGGCAGCAAAGTCCCAATTAGGAGTTATTGAAAACGCCCCACCAATTCTTGCAACCTCGCTTGTTGAATCATTAAAATCCAGAGGAAATAGAGTCTGTTTTCTGGAGACATCCAATTGTGCTTCCGTTAGTGCACCAGGTAAACCAAGATCTTCATCCGTGCGTTGATACTCCGCAAAGATCCAGCTCCTGTCTCCTTCATAAGATAGATTTATGAATCCGTTATCGTAAGAAGTTTTATTATTATCTCTATAACCATCTGTACGTTTACGTTCAGCAGAAGCACGTACCCCTGTTCCATTCTCCAGTCTATGCGATATGTGGCCTGTCTGTGACTGGTAGTCATAGCTGCCATATCCCAATTCAATTTCCGCATCAAACTCTGTCGGTCTACGGGTAATAATATTCACAACACCACCCACGGCCTGATCTCCGTACAACACTGCAGACGAACCTCGGGTAATTTCAATACGCTCAATATCTTTAATAAAAATATTGTTCAATCTTGGTGACGCAAGATCGGTATTATTAATACGTCTACCATCAATCAGAATAAGCGTATTTGACGAACCAGTACTACCAAACCCCCGCATATCAATAATGCTTCGGCTGCCGTCACCAAATAAATCTGTAATTTGTAGTCCACCCTGGCCCTGTAATACCTCAGTAACGTTGTTTGCGCCTGATTCGATAATCTGGTCTCGCGTAATTATCTTGATGCTACTTGAAGTTGGGATACCGGAAGTTTCCCAACGCGTCGCACTCACAATGATGGGATCTTCTACACTGGGAAAATCTTCTGCCAATGCTGTTGAGACAAGCAGAAAAGATAATAATAAAAATATAGTTTGTAACATAAAAACGATCTCCATAACACTCGATTCCCACCCGGGATCGAGTCATTAAACGGTATATCGCTAGAGGGATTTGTGCGGAAAGAGTTGGAAAACAAACCTGTCAAACCGTCACCACCGCCCACCGCGATATGGTTCTGGCAAAAGGCCGGTCTCCGGACTCATGAGCACTGGAAGATATATTTAATCCAGCGGGTTGATCGCCTTCCCATGTTTATGTACAGCTTGTAAACACAGTGGCATGAATGATCAGCCTTTACTCATTTACCGTTGCGGGGGCAGTGTCGGAATTGTATAAGGATTAGCTAAATACTCACCGACTTCCCGTTTAACCCTGTAGCAGAAAACTCACAGGGACCTGTTGCTAAGTTGAGAAGTTAGATTATTGCTATTGAACTGTCAATGAAATTTTTAAAAAATAATAGTATTGAACTAAAAAGGAAATTCTACTTGCCAGCGGAGCGTATGGTCAGCACTTACATCAGTTAAACCAAACATCCAGGTCAAATGTGTTTCAATTTCCTGCCCAAAAAATTCTAAATCGTTATAAACCGCAGGACCTATGATGTGTTGCTGCTCTTGTAAGGGTTCAAATGCTTTTATTTCTCCCAGGCTGCCATAGGCCTCAAAGCCAACGCTGAGAGCGTGTGAAATTTCTTTTTTAGATCGCCAAATATATTCCAGCTCTGTGCTATCTTCAGCCTCACTGCCGAATTCCTGTTCAAAATTTATGTTAAATGTATGTTGATATGTTGCAATATTTTTTTCAAACAACACCCGTACTTCGAAGTTATTTGGCTCATCATTCTCGTCATCAAATTCCAGCTCCAGATGTCCCCCTGTATTAAGCCAGTATTTGCCGTCTTCTGTAAACTGGAAAGTATTTTCCCAACCGATAATATTAAATTTTATGTCTTCCTCAGGAAATTTAATCAAACTTGCCGTAAAAGACGTTGCCCACCAGTCGGTCACTCCCATTTCAAATTCAAGTTCATGATACTGAAAGCCATCTGCTTCATCGTCGTCATCAAAGGTAGTATTGCCCAGAATCTCAAT
>JAKZTI010000051.1:0-6869 GCA_047517145.1 Gammaproteobacteria bacterium | reverse complement strand
GGTCCGGTTGGCATAGGCCTGGAACATTTTTCTAATTGTCTTACAGCAAGCTTGTTGTGTGAAAATTCAGAAGCTGATGCGCACGCCTGTGGAGATTGTCGTTCATGTCATTTGATTAAAGGCGAGAGTCACCCGGATCTTTTGAGTCACAGACCGAATTTATTGCCCATCACGGTTAGGAGTCGATGTCAGCATGTCAGGTTTAACCCTGTATATGATGACGCCACGGTACGCTGGGTGAATGAAAATCTGCAAGCTGGTGAAAATGCCGACGATTTGTTGAAAATGGCGGGTGGGGCGCCTTTAGCGATTGAAGAGATGCTGGAAAGCCATGTGCTGGAATACCAGCGGAATATACTGGATGATTTGTTTGCCCTGAAAGGAAGGCGGGAAGATCCCATCAAGGTGGCTGAAAAATGGAAGACTTACGAGACATCAAGAGTATTGCTATGGCTCACCCAGTTGCTGGCAGATATGGTCCGCATTAAATCATTGGCACAACCCGTCAGAATCAGCGATTCAATGACAATAGGTCGTTTGCAAGAATTGATAAAACAGTTAGAATTACGTGAGTTGACAGGGTTTTATCACCTGTTACTTGAAAACTATAGCATGAGCACCGGAACAATTAGCTACAATGCACAGGGGCTGCTAGAAGATGTTATTATCTTCTGGCAACGTTTAAATAGCGAAGTTAATCAATAGGCAGCAGAAGAGGGGGGTAATAACTTGGGCGCACCCGGAGGTCGTGATCCACGGCAGGGCATTCTGTCATTAACCATACGTGACAAGAGTGCGCTTTATGCTTCTTATATGCCGTTTATCAAAAATGGTGGTTTGTTCATTCCTACTGCAAAACCCTATAGCCTGGGTGACGAAGTGTTTATGTTGTTAAGCCTGATGGAAAGTAAGGAAAAGTTGCCTGTCGCTGGACGTATTGTCTGGATAACCCCTAAGGGTTCTCAGGGTAATAAAACTGCTGGTATCGGTGTGCAATTTAGCGAACTGGACAAAGGCGCCACCAAGAGCAAGATTGAGAAACAACTGGCCGGTGCCTTGTCATCTGATCGTCCCACACACACCATGTAATTTGGCGATGTAATCAGAATTTCTTTTGACTTACAGTTAGTCACAGTACAGCTTCCAAACATCTTTTTATATTCATTCAGTAGAGAACCCAATAATGCTTGTTGATTCGCATTGCCACATTCCAATGCTAGCAAAGGATATGGAAGTCAGCGAAGTGATTGCTAATGCAAAGGCCCTGGGTGTCGAGCATATGTTGTGTGTTTCGGTCGATCTGGAAACATACCCCGAGATTTTAAGCCTGGCAGAAGAACACGAACGTATTTACGCTTCCGTTGGTGTACATCCAAATACAACGATGCAGGATGAGGTCTCCCAGGAAACACTGGTCAAACTGGCAGCGAATGAACATGTTATTGCTATTGGTGAGACTGGGCTGGACTACTTCAGGAGTGAAGGGGATCTAGAATGGCAGAGAGATCGTTTTCGCACCCATATTAAGGCCGCAAAATCAGTCAATAAGCCCTTAATCATCCATACCAGGAATGTGGGTGAAGATATCACACGAATCCTGGATGAAGAGGGCGCTGATGAAGTAGGTGGTGTTATGCACTGCTTTGTTGAAGACTGGGAAACCGCCCAGAAGGCCATGGATATGAATTTTTATATCTCATTTTCCGGAATAGTGACCTTTAAAAACGCCAAAGAGGTGCAGGAAGTCGCTAAACAGGTTCCATTAGAGCAAATGTTGGTGGAAACAGATTCCCCCTATTTAACACCCATGCCTTATCGCGGGAAACCAAATCAGCCGGGATACACGCGCTATGTGGCCGAGTTTATTGCTGAATTAAAAGGGATCAGTTTTGAACAGGTTGCAGAACAGACAACAACTAATTTTTTCAATTTATTTAATATTGATAAACAATAATATATTAGTAATCAAATAGATGAAGATAATATCTCAAGTGATTTATCGATAATTTCAAGGTCGGTATAGAAGTGTGGTGAGAAACGAATACCCCCCATTCGATTAGCGCAAATTACCTTATTATTCACTAACCTGGCATATATTTTAGTCATGTCTTTACCAATGATTTTAAAATTAACAATGCCGGCTCGTTGTTGTTCCGATATGGGTGTAAGCAACTCAATATCATCTAAATCATTAAGTTTATTAATGAGATAAGATGTTCTTTTAAGTATTGATAATTCAACATTATCCATGCCAATTTCTTCGAATAATGACAGGCTGGCTGATAGTGCATGAATCCCCAGCATATTCGGACTGCCACATTCAAATCGTCTGGCATTATTCGCTGGTGACCACGTCTGGCGCGTGTAATCACCATGCTCTGCAACCATGTGCCAGCCAAACTGATTTAATTTCAATTTTTCTCTAATATCTGCGCGACAATAGAACAGGGCGATTCCCTCCGGACCACACATCCATTTATGGGCATCTGCCATGACAAAATCGGCTTTGATGGCCTGTATATCGATTTTATGGGCACCAATACTTTGAATAGCATCGACACAATAGTAAATATCATTATCATGACAAAACTGACCTAATTTTACTAAATCGAGCTTCAAGCCGGTGCCATATTGCACTGAACTCACTGCCATTACCCTTGTATCAGCGTCACAAGCGTTGATTAAGCATAATTCTGGTGATTCATTGCTCATGAGATCAACCTTGCGCATTTCGACGCCATATTGTGCCTGTGCTTCCCAGACAATGCGGTTTGAGGGGAATTCCTGATCTGCACTGACAACATTGTCTCTATCACGCCAGTCAACGCCGCAGGCAACGACAGACAAGGCCTCAGACGTATTTTTCAATAAAGAGATGTCATCAGCAGAAGGAGCATTGAGCAATTCCTTGATTTGATTACGTAGCCTGGATTCTACATCTAACCAATCGAGATAGTTTGTCGCACCATTGATTACATTTTCATCTGCAAATTGTTTAATGGCTTCAGCCGTTCTAACAGGCCAGGGAGAGACAGCAGCGTGGTTAAGATAATGAATATCAGGGCTTATAGCAAACTCAGACAGATGTTCTGCCTTGATATGATTACCTAATAACATATGCGCATAATGTATATTATGTTAAATAAGAGTATGATCTATGTGACATATGTATCAGTTTTAACACGAATCATCCCTTCCAGTTAAAATAATCACAAACAATGAAAATGTTAAAGATTAATATGTCATTAACTAATTATAATATTCTGCAACGAGCTAAATAATAAAAAGGAATACTCATGGGTAAAGTCATCAAGATACTAGCAGGTTTATTTGTTGTCGCAATTATCGGCATCGCCATCGTCATCAGGACGTTCGATGTAAATCAATATAAAGGTGAAATATCGCAGGCAGTTGAAGACGCTACGGGGAGAAAACTGGATATCGGAGGTGACATAGGTTTTAAGGTGTCTCTCATCCCTACCGTGGTAATTGAGGACATTAAATTTGCCAATGCCAGTTGGGGCTCAAAACCAGATATGTTGAGTCTGGGTAAATTTGAAGTTCAGGTATCACTAATGCCTTTATTGAGTGGAAATATACATGTCAACCGAGTCATATTACTGGCACCAGAAATTTTACTTGAGACCGATAAGAAAGGTATGGGTAACTGGGTACTGGATATCGAACAAACAGAGGAAAAAGTCACAGCCCCTTCCGAATCTAGCACACCATTACCCGCCATTGTCGTCAGTGAAGTCTACATTGAGAATGCCAGTATTACCTATAAAGACGGAGTCACTGGAAAAGAGACCAAAGTTGTTATAGAAAATATCGAGACTAAATCAGACAGTTTTGATGCCCCACTTTCATTGCTGGTGAAAATTGTCTATAACGAAATTCCAGTCAAAATTGAAGGATCACTGGGTTCGATTAATCAGCTCATTGCAAATGAAAATTATCCGGTTGATCTGGAGATTGATACCAGTGATGCAAAAATTGGCTTGCATGGGCAGGTAGCCAAACCGATGGAAGGTAAAGGTCTTGATCTGGAACTAGGTTTTAATGTTGCTTCTCTGTCAAAACTTTCAAAGCTGGCTGAAACTGAATTGCCTGCACTCGGACCAATCAGCCTCACTGGCAAACTTTCAGATGGCGAGAGTTCGTATTCAATAAAAGGCATGAAATTACAGGCAGGGAAAACAGATCTGTCTGGAGATTTAACAGCAAATCTTGCAGGTAAGCGCCCTGCTCTATCCGCCAATCTAAGTTCAAACAGTATTGACCTGGTTGAACTATCCGGTGGTGAAACGGTTGCTAAAAAGGAAGCAAAGAAAGAGCGTGTATTTTCAACAGATCCCCTGCCCCTGGAAGGTTTGAAATCTGTAAATGCTAATGTGACGCTCAATGCCAAGCAAATCAAAACCAGCAGTCTGGTCTTATCCAAGACCAAGATTGTGTTAACACTTAAAAATGGCAATCTATCGATTAAGCCACTGAGTACGCTGGTTGCTGGTGGAACGATGAACGCTAACATAGGATTGAATGCCAGCGGCAAGAAAGCAGCGCTGGTAACAGATATTAATATTAAAGGGCTTGAGCCTTCGCAACTTGAATATTTTAAGGGAAAAGTTACCGGTGCTAAAACCGATGTCACTATCAAGGTTAAGGGTAGCGGCAACAGCATCAGCCAAATCGTGGCGAGTCTTAATGGCAAGCTATTGGCAAAAATCGGCAAGGGTGAGCTCAAAGATTCCAAAACAAAAGCTGCGGGCGCTGATCTGTTTAGTATGTTGAATCCAACGGCAAAGACCAGAGAAGGCACCCTAATTGAATGTGGTGTCATAAATTTCAACATAAAAGATGGTATTGCAACTGCAGATAAAGGAATTGCAGTTGCCAGCAATAAAATGAATGTCATAGGTAGTGGAACGATTGATTTAAAAACCGAAAAGCTGGATATCGGTATCACCCCACAGGCACGAGAAGGCGCCGGGATCAGTGTTGGCCAGTTAGCCGAACTGGTCAGGTTGCAGGGAACATTGGCAAATCCAAAAGCAGGCGTGGATACCATGGCAGCATTAAAGGCCGGTGCCGGCGCAGCATTAGCAACAGGTGGCTTATCGATATTGGCACAGGGCTTGTTAGACAAATCAACTGCAGATGAAGATCCCTGTGCAACAGCACTCGGTAAAAAGCCAACGGTAACTAAAGGAGCCAGCAAAGAACCTGAAAAATCTACAACGACCAAAGCGGTTGATGCTGTGAAGGATGCAGGTAGTGCGGTATCAGATACGATAAAGGGCTGGTTTAAATAAATGGCTTACAATGTATCGAATCCTGGAGGTTTTGCTCGCTTTTGTCTGCATCAAAGTTATTTCAGGGGATAAGGAGTATCTATGCATGAGAATTCGGAAATTATTTTGATTTGACTTCTTCTCCCCTGGCTTTGATTACCGGCTCTGCTAAACGTCTCGGGCGCGTCGCGGCAACCCATCTCGCTACAAAAGACTATCGACTGGCGCTACATTATAATTTATCGAACAGGGAAGTCCTGCTTTTACAGAAAGAATTGCTGGAAAATGGATGTGATTGTGAAGTATTTCAGGCAAATCTCAAAGATCCCGGTGAAGCTCGGCGATTACTTCAGAATGTTGAGATAAAAATGGGTTCAGTAGATTTATTAATAAACAATGCATCCTTTTTTGAATCTCCGCTTTCTACAGATTTCCCTCTGAGTGAACATTGGGAAAATAGCCGATCACTTAACCTGGATGCACCGCTATTATTGATTGAATATCTGGCAAGCAACAGTCAAAACGCCTTGGTCATTAATATGCTGGATACAAGAATTGCCCAAAACAAAAACGACTATTTCTCTTACACACTTTCCAAGAAAGCTCTGGAAAATCTGACTTATATGAGTGCAAATGCTCTTGCGCCAAAAATCCGGGTAGTTGGGATCGCGCCTGGAACATTGTTACCGCCGGAGGGGACGGAATGGGATGCAATGAAGGAAAAAATAGACAATACACCATTGGCCAGGGCGCCGACTTTGGAACACTTTTGTTCGACGTTGGATTTTCTGATTCATACTACTTGTATTACGGGTCAAATTATCTATCTAAATGGCGGAGAGCATTTGAATTAATCAGGTGAAAAAATATGCAAACCATACGGATAAAAAATTTGAAGCTTAGGATTATAGTCGGTATTAATCCGGAAGAAAGAATTCATAAGCAGGATGTACTTATCAACATAACAGCAGATATTGATGACTCCAAAGTAATCCAGACTAAGGACATCAATGATTCCCTTAATTATCGAAATCTGGCCAAATCAGTTATTGATTTTGTGGAAAAGTCAGAGTTTCATTTGTTAGAGATTTTGGTGGACAAAGTGCTAAATTTGGTTATGAGTAATGACATGGTCATCAGGGCATCGGTGGAGATAGATAAAACCACAGTCCTGCGTTACTGTGATTCCGTATCTTTATCCAAATCTTCTGAGTAACAGGTTTTGAATCAGGTCATTATTGGGGTTGGGAGTAATATTGATCCGGATAAAAATATTTGTCTGGCAAGAGACATTATCAAATCAAATTTTTATTGGTTATCAGAAACGCCGCCAGTAAAAACCAAAGCAATTGGCGATTCCGAGGCAGCAGATTATCTCAATTGTTGTTATTTTATTGAAACAAAATTACAAATCTCTGAACTGAAAAAAAAATTGGTAGATATCGAAAATCAATTGGGACGAATTCGAAATACTGAAATTATCCAGCCAAGATCCATTGATCTGGATATTGTCATCTGGAATGAAAAAGTGGTTGATGAAGACTTCTATAGTCGTGATTTTTTACGTAAGGCAGT
>JAKZTI010000050.1:0-17984 GCA_047517145.1 Gammaproteobacteria bacterium | reverse complement strand
CTCCTATCATTTATTAACATCGCAATATGGAAAGACCTATATCACTCGCAATATTATCTTAGGATTAAGTGTTGTTGCTGTTTATGCATTGGGTTCAATACAATTGCCTGAAGCATGGCAGGGTTTAATGCTCTGGTCACTTTTAGCGGGCATTATTCTGGTGACTACATTAGTCAGTCGTGCCTTGTTTTATGTCATGGTCATTCCAACCACCATGCCGGGTGCATTCTTCTGGAAAAACAAAGGTTTTGAAGAACATGCAAGAGAAACTGGTTTGGCTAGGTTACCTCAGGTTGGCGTGACAATGTGTGGACATTAATGGGGAACTCTATGCAGTATAAATATTATATAACCGATGTGTTTACTGATAAGCCATTTGACGGTGCACAGATCGCCGTGTTCCCGAAAGCAGATGGTCTTGATCAGGCAAGCATGCAATTACTCGCAAGAGAATTAAATCTTTCTGAAACAGCATTTGTTTTATCTCCCACGAATGGAACGGGTAAACGACGCATGCGCATATTTACACCACATGCAGAAATTGATTTTGCCGGTCATCCAATTATTGCTGTGGGGCATGTACTAGCATCTATCGGTGAAGTGAGGCTCGAGCAAGAATATACACCTCTGAAACTGGAACAAAACATTGGGATGATTGACGTTAATATCACCCAGGGAGATGGTAAACCTGAATTAATCCAGTTTACCCTGGAAACAAAACCAGTGATTGATCGGTATGTGCCAAAGGAAGAACAAATAGCTGATGTACTTTCTTTAATTGAAGCGGATATTGACAATAAAAAATTCAACCCACTATTAGTCTATTCAGGTCAATCCTACCTAATTGTTCCGGTAAAAACTTATACGGCCGTTCGCGCAGCGAAATTTAATTATACTGCCTGGAGTCGATCCATGGCTCCTGCATGTATGGCTAATGAAATCTTGTTATTTTCAACACAGACTGATACCGGTCAATCTAATTTTCACGCACGATTGCTTGGCCCTGATATTGGTATTCATGAATATCCTCCCATCGCTTCCTCCATGCCCGCCTTTAGCGCTTATCTCTGTGCTCATAAGCACATCAAACAAGGCACACATACCTTTGTCATTGATCGAGGCAGTATGGATAAGCGCAAGAGTGTGTTGAATATCGAAATGGACAACAAGCTTGAAAAAACACTAACAATCCGTGTTGGCGGCCCTGCCATAATTACCGGAGAAGGAACATTACTGGCTCCAATGTAATGAATTTTTATTTGTATATTTAACTCTGTTTCCTACCAGTAAATCTGTCCACGCAGCAGGAATGCACTTGGTTCATCACCATCGAACTGATTCCCGGGACGATCAAAACTCATAACCTTCTTGTAGTTGGCCATCATTCTTATGGTTTTGGTCATGTACCAGTTCAACCCGACCGTCAGTAGATCGCCATCACCACCGATGACACCAGCACCTGTATCATTCAGATCCATGTTTTCGTAGCGGACACCAACTTCCCAGGCACCGAAACCACCCCGTCCAACTGGAGCATTGGGCGTGAGACCTCCGAACTGGGCTTTCTTAAAGTCGTAGTTCTTGGATTCGCCAGTCAGGAACCAGCCACCCTCAACGGAATAGCCATCGAAGCTAACATCAGACAAACCACCCTTTCGATCCAGTTCTGTATCAATATACTGCAGCTTGACGTAGCCGGGACCATAGATACCAACGGTTTCGATGCTGTAAGTCAGCGCGTCGTCAACGGTTCTTCCAAAATCAACAGACCAAGACTTGGAATTAATCTTATGAAATACGCCATGACGTTGACTGATCTTAACAGTATCCCCATTTGGATTACGGTAGAGTACACCGCCACCAATATGTAACAAGTGGTGCTCGTCTTGCATGAAAGGTATGCCAGTTGCCCTGAAACCTGTATTCCACTGCTCGTCACATTCCCTGTTAGCATCAACACATGAATCCGGATCATCATCTACTGTGCCTCCGAATACGCCGGCATGTAATGTCCAGCGTCCTTCCATTCCCCTGGTAAAGGCAGCCACACCCAGATGGCGTGCTCTTTCAAGTGGTCCATCACCAAAGGCTGTTCTATTAATAAATGTCATATACTTCGAGCTGGACATGGTTTCCCAACTACTTGGCATATGTGATTGTCCAAATTTAATCCAGTAATCACCGTAGCTTGTCTTGTCCTTGTAACCAAAATAGGCATCCTTAACAGATACGGATTCATCAGTGGCAGCAAAATCAGCTTCAAACTTGCCTATCCAGTGTTTCCACAGTGTCATGTCCATGCCCAATCTGGCTCGTCGTACCTCCCAGCCACTGCCCAGTTTGACTTTATCTGAGTCAATACCGTTATAATCCACCATGACTCGACCTATCAATCTCCATTTGAAATTTCCATCCTGCGATTCAATCTGAAGTTTATCCATGGCATCACTGTTTGCATAAACCGGTGAATAGATAAACGACAACATTATTGTCATGGAAATTATGAAATGTTTTTGTTTCAATTCAAACCTTCCCAAACAAACAATAGATGAAAATAGTTCAGAGTTTTGCCAAACACCTACAAAAAAAACCAATTATCGTGAATAAACAATAATTCATAAATTATTCTTACCTTGTTGGAAGTGCTTCATATTTCTTTAAATCGCCAACTTCTTCATACCACGGTGCCTTATCGGCCATGAATATATTGTGGACAGGTTTTATCTCGGGGTCATCATCCAATGTTCCCGCTGTTACAACAACTGCTTTTCCACTTTTTGTCAGCCAGGGTAATGATGAACCACAGTTTTTACAAAACGATGTTGCGAAGTGCTTTGCCTCCGGGTGTTCAAACCGGCCGATAGAATCTTCACCACTCAACCATTGGAATTGATCTGGATTTATAATGATATTCGTTGCGTGGGCAGAGCCTGTAAATTTACGACATCTGGAACAATGACAATATTGAAAGACATTTACTGGCCCAGTAAATTGATATGTGACCACGCCACACAGGCAACTGCCTGAAACTTTATCACTTTTCATATATGCCCCCTGTTCGCTGGCAATCAAATTGCCGAGATATTACTATAAACATCATATAATCAAAGAAATAATAATCCATTTAACCCAGAAATAATCCATGGCCTCTTCTCGGAAACTGGTAATCTACGCCGCCCTTGCAGGCAATACGCTCATCGCCATCATGAAATTTATTGCTGCCTCCATCACTGGCAGTTCGGCAATGTTCTCTGAGGGCATACATTCAGTCGTCGATACCGGCAACCAGATGTTGCTTTTGTATGGTCTCAAGCAGGCTAAAAAGCCCGCGGATGAGCGCTTCCCTTTCGGGCATGGCAAAGAAATCTATTTCTGGAGTTTTGTTGTCGCCATTATGATCTTCGCAGTAGGTGCCGGTATATCTGTTTATGAAGGGATTCATCGTTTACTGGAACCATCGCCAGTGGATAATTTTCTGGTAAATTACATTGTCCTGCTGCTGGCCCTGATCTTTGAAGGGGCGGCATGGTTTTTCGCCCTGAAAGAATTCAGAAAAGCGAAAGGACAGTGGGGATATTTCGAAGCAGTGCAACGCGGCAAAGATCCTTCAATGTTTGTTGTTTTATTCGAAGATTCCGCTGCCATGTTAGGTTTAATTGTTGCATTACTTGCAACCTTCCTGACTCAAGTGACGGGAAATTTATATTTTGATGGGATCGCCTCTATCGTCATTGGTTTGATTCTTGCTGGCACGGCCATTTGGCTGGCAATTGAAACCAAAGGTTTGCTGATTGGAGAGAGAGCAAATGTGGATGTTATTGATGGCATTAGAAAACTTTCTCAATCCTACGACAATATCGAACATGTTAATGAAGTATTAACCATGCACATGGGGCCAGAGTTTATTCTGGTCAATCTCAGTGTTGAATTTATTGATGCATCTACTGCAACAGAGATTGAAGAGACCGTTTCTCATCTTGATGCAGCAATTAAAAATAAATATGAAAATGTAAAAAGGATTTTCATTGAGGCTGAAGCAAGAAAAAATTATGACAGCTGACCGGTTGCAGGACCTCGATAAGGCACACATCTGGCATCCATACAGTGCCATGAATTCAGATATACCTGTTTACCCAGTGGCATCTGCCGATGGTGTACGACTGAAGTTAACAGATGGTCGAGTGTTAATCGACGGTATGTCTTCATGGTGGTGTGCGATCCATGGTTATAACCACCCTGAAATGAATCATGCACTTGAGCAACAACTAAAGAAGATGTCTCATGTTATGTTCGGTGGGCTGACACATCAACCTGCAGTCGAACTTGCCGCGCAACTCATTACACTAATACCTGATGCGTTACAGTCTGTATTCTTTTCTGACTCAGGGTCAGTGTCTGTTGAAGTGGCAATGAAAATGGCGATTCAATACTGGCATGCTAAAGGACAGTCCGGCAAACAACGCTTTCTAACCATTCGAAATGGCTACCATGGCGACACCTTTGCTGCCATGTCAGTGTGTGATCCTGTAACTGGAATGCATTCACTCTTTAATGACACATTAACAAAACAATACTTTGTTGATTCCCCAGACTGTCGCTTTGGCGATCCCTGCTCTGATGAAGATATCGCTGAGTTCGAACAAACACTTAATACTGAAAAAGATCATATCGCTGCAGTTATTATGGAACCGATCGTACAAGGCGCTGGTGGCATGCGTTTCTATTCTGCAGAATATTTACAACGTGTGCGAAAGCTTTGCGATCAGCATCATGTGTTATTGATACTTGATGAAATCGCAACCGGTTTTGGTCGAACCGGAAAATTATTTGCCTGCGAACATGCTGATGTCACACCTGACATTATGTGCATAGGCAAGGCCCTCACCGGTGGCTACATGAGTCTGGCAGCGACGCTCACAAGCAAAGATGTCAGTGACACTATCAGTCAGGGCGATCCGGGTGTGTTTATGCACGGCCCAACATTCATGGCCAACCCGCTTGCCTGCACTGCGGCCCTGACTAGCCTGAGATTATTACTGGCTTCTCCCTGGCAATCAGAAATATCAAGAATTGAAGAACAGCTGACAGCAGGACTTGAACCTTGTCGGACAATGGATACTGTTCAGGATGTCCGTGTGTTGGGTGCTATTGGGGTGGTAGAACTCAAGAATGCGGTTGATATGAATGTTGTTCAGCCGTTATTTGTCGATGCCGGTGTTTGGGTAAGACCATTTGGAAAGCTGGTCTATCTCATGCCACCGTTTATTATCGAGAATGAAGATCTGGAAAAACTAACGACAGCCGTTGTCACCGTCGTATCATCACTGACCTCTTGATTTCAAACGATGCGAAATTTTATCTAGTGCAATCTTGCTCTTGATTGAATCTTGATCAGCTCATCAAATGTCTTGATGAGTTTTAGCAGACTGCCTGTGGACGGATCATTTTTGTGCAGACACTCGTGAGCATAAACAAAAATACTGCTTTTGGTGGGAAGCGGTTTCGTCTCTTCCAGGGTGGTTTTCATCCGCGGCAGAAATATCCATTGCAACCACTGTTCAAACTCCAGGGTATCCATACAAAAAGGTTGTTTACTGGCCAGGGCATTGCTGTCTGGGCTGTCTTCATCCCATTTACCACTGATTCTGAGGGTCGCTTCTACATCAAGCAATACGTCTGCTATACGATTTGGAATATCATGCATTGTCCGAATTATACTTTTCTCTCGACGCAATTCAACAATGCCAGATCTGTCCCCAGCACCCATAGGTGGGTCTCCGTAGGTGTTTTGAGGCAGAAAATGGCTCTTTTGACTCGTGTGAGCCCACACAAACGTCCCCACAGGACCATATGAGGTGGTGTTGCACTGCAATTCTGGTTTATAATCGCGCGTTTTTTGGCGCAATAATAACTGTGCTCATTTGAGTAATGCATAAGACGCTGATTGATTCATCAAAATGTAACTGACAGAGTAATAATATGGCTGATTTATCCAAATATAGAAACATAGGCATCTTCGCCCACGTAGACGCTGGCAAGACAACCACTACGGAACGTATTTTAAAACTGACCGGCAAGATTCATAAGACTGGTGAGGTGCATGATGGCGAAGCTACCACTGACTTCATGGAACAGGAACAGGAACGTGGGATTACTATTCAGTCTGCTGCAACCAGCTGCGAGTGGAACGGCCATCGCTTGAATATTATCGATACTCCGGGACACGTTGATTTTACGATCGAAGTTTACCGTTCACTGAAAGTGCTTGATGGTGGTATTGGTGTGTTTTGTGGTTCTGGTGGTGTTGAACCTCAATCCGAAACCAACTGGCGTTACGCTAATGAATCAGAAGTAGCTCGCGTTATCTTTGTCAATAAACTTGATCGTATCGGTGCTGATTTTTACCGCGTAGTAAAACAAGTCGAAGATGTCCTCGCTGCAAACCCACTGGTCATGGTATTACCTATTGGTATCGAAGATGAATTTACAGGTGTTGTCGACCTGCTGACACGTAAGGCCTGGATCTGGGAAGGCGTCGGTGATGCGGCCGACTATAAGATTGAAGAACCACCTGCAGATATGACAGATGCCATTGAAGAATGGCGCGAAAAATTAGTCGAAACTGCCATCGAACAAGATGACGATCTCATGGAAAAGTACCTCGAAGGAGAGGAGCTAACCATTGAAGAAATTAAATCATGTGTCCGTAAAGGAACAATTGCGCTGGATTTCTTCCCCACTTACTGTGGTTCAGCCTTTAAAGATAAAGGCATACAGCTGGTACTTGATGCTGCTGTTGATTATCTACCTGATCCGACTGAAGTTAAGCCACAACCAGAAGTCGACCTGGAAGGTAATGAAACCGGTGAATTTGCTATCGTCGATGTTGATAGACCACTACGCGCTTTGGCATTCAAAATCATGGATGACCGTTTTGGTGCACTCACCTTTGTCCGTATTTACTCAGGCAAATTGGGCAAAGGTACGAACGTACTCAATACCTTTACCGGAAAAACCGAACGTATTGGTCGTCTGGTTGAAATGCATGCTGATGAACGTATTGAACTTGATAGCGCCCAGGCCGGTGACATCATCGCCATCGTCGGTATGAAAAATGTGCAAACAGGACACACCCTGTGTGATCCTGATAAACCGGCAACACTGGAACCCATGGTCTTTCCTGACCCGGTGATTTCTATCGCCTGCTCACCAGATGACAAGGCGGCATCAGAAAAACTGGGTATCGCCCTGGGTAAAATGATCAAAGAAGATCCTTCTTTCCGGGTCGAAACAGATGAAGACAGTGGTGAAACCATTCTTAAAGGGATGGGTGAATTACACCTTGATATCAAGGTTGATATCCTCAAACGTACACATGGCATCAGTGTCACCATCGGTAAGCCACAGGTAGCTTATCGTGAAACCGTCACCAAGACAGTAGAAGATAGTTACACACATAAGAAACAATCAGGTGGTTCAGGTCAATACGGCAAGATCGATTACATCATTGAACCGGGGGAGCCTGGTAGTGGTTTTGAATTTGAATCCAAGGTCACGGGTGGTAATGTCCCTCGCGAATTCTGGCCAGCGATTGAAGGTGGTTTTAAAAAGAATATGGAAAAGGGTGTTTTGGCCGGCTACCCATGTCTTGATTTTAAAGTCACACTGGTTGATGGTGCTTACCATGCGGTTGACTCCTCGGCCGTTGCCTTCGAACTGGCAGCGAATAATGCATACAGACAAAGTATGCCTAAAGCAGGACCACAGCTGATGGCACCGATCATGAAGGTGGATGTGTTCACCCCAGATGCTCATGTGGGTGATGTGATTGGCGATCTGAATCGTCGACGCGGCATGATTAAATCTCAGGATGCAGGTCCAACTGGCGTACGCATCAAGGCCGAGTGTCCACTAAGTGAGATGTTTGGTTATATTGGTACTCTGCGTACATTGACATCAGGCCGTGGACAATTCTCCATGGAATTCCTGCATTACATGCCATGTCCGAAGAATGTTGCAGAAGAAGTCATCGCTGAAGCAAAGGAACGTGAAGCCGAAAAAAGATGAATAGGTTCTATTGCTGTTGAAAAAATTGAATTAACTGCATAAAGTTAATTCATGGGCCGTTATCGACCACCACAACCAAAATCTTCACCATACATCACCGAAGAAGGCTTCAAGATACTTCAGGACGAGCTCAATGCATTATGGAATAGACGTGGTGATGTCACCAAAGCGCTGACAGCCGCTGCCGCTGAAGGCGACCGTTCGGAGAATGCAGAATATATTTACCGCAAGAAAGAATTACGCGAAATTGATCGACGCATAAGATATTTACAAAACCGTTTACCGGATCTGAAAATCGTCCCTGCACAACAACAGGAGATGAAACAAATTTTCTTCGGTGCCTGGGTCACTGTCGAAACAGACACAGGGGACGAAGCCACCTACCGTATTGTCGGCCCCGATGAATTTGATCCAGACAAGGGTTATATCAGTCTTGACTCACCGCTTGCTAAAGAACTACTCAAGAAAACCATCAACGATGAAGTTATTATTCATGCTGATAAGTCGGAACTGCGTTATTCCGTCATTGATGTTAATTACACACAACCAGATAAAAAAAGAAAATGATGGCAATGGTGACTCAGGGGCATAGGGCAGTGATTTTCCATTGTGTACAAAGGAGTGATGCTACTGAAGTCTGGCCTGCTGCGTCTATTGACCCCGCCTATTCAGAAACGCTGCGAAATGTTAATGTTAAATCGCGGTAAAAAAACCAGCAGTATTCTGGCGCTAAATATAGAATTGTATTTGCATCATAAAAATTCAATAAACAAAAAATTATTAACGAGGAGCATATGAGCTGGAATATATATCTTTCTGGAGAAATCCATAGCGACTGGCGCGAACAAATTGAAGCTGGCCTGAAAGCCGCGAACCTCCCTGTGAACTTAACTTCACCAAACACTGACCACGCTTCAAGTGATGATTGTGGAGATCGAATTCTTGGTACCGAAGAGTCTCCTTTCTGGAAAGACCAAAAGGCCTCAAGAATTAATTCTATCCGTATTCGTAATATGATCGAAAAGGCAGATGTTGTCGTTGTCCGCTTCGGTGATAAATATAAACAATGGAACGCAGCATTTGATGCTGGCTATGCGGCAGCATTGGGTAAATCAATCATTACGTTGCACGATCCAGAATTAACACATGCCCTGAAAGAGGTGGATGGTGCTGCAACTGCCGTTGCGCAAACTCCAGACGAAGTTGTCAACATCATGAAATATGTAATTAACGGTTCACTGCCTTAGCAAATATGTATTTGTTCTGAGAACTGGAATGATGAAGAAAATTCGCTTTGTATTACTATTCTTGATCGCCAGCTTATCCATTGCCATATCAGCCAGTGTTGTATTTGGCCCTGATTGGCAAACCGCAGATCGATCCAGTGTCGGGATTGCACCTGACCCTGCAATAGAATCAGAAGCCGTTATACAGGTTTACGCCGCGCGTGCATTTAGCTGGCGCAGTATTTTCGCCGTACATACCTGGATTGCAACCAAGGACAAAGATGCGAAAAATTATAATGTTTATCAGGTTGTCGGCTGGCGTAAATGGCGTAATTTACCTGTTGTAGTCAAAGAAAAAGATGTCCCTGACAGGTCCTGGTTCGGTAACTCACCAACAATATTGACAGAAGTTAGAGGTGCTGAAGCTGTCACAATTATTTCTTCCATTGAAAGTGCAGTATTATCATACCCTTATCATGATATCTACCGCACATGGCCAGGGCCCAATAGCAATACCTTTATTGCACATATCGGCCGTTCTGTACCCGAACTGCATCTGGATTTACCGCCAACAGCCATTGGTAAAGACTTCATGACTCGAAATAGATTTGTCGACACACCACCTAGCGGTGAAGGTGTTCAGTTTTCTTTTTTTGGTCTGTTTGGTGGACTTATCTCAGCAGTCGAAGGAATAGAAATAAATATATTCAGCCTCAGTTTTGGTTTAGGTGTCACGCCTCACACAACATGGCCATTAAAATTACGTTTACCCTTGCTCGGTATAATTACATTGGGTGTTGCCGGTGACTCAAGTTAGTCTTAAAACAAACTACCTTAGCTTGTTTTAATTTCCTGAATTGTTATCGCCCGCAATATCTCTTAAATTAGCACATAACTCCTCACCAGCTTCTACGGCTTCAGATAATTCATCAGCAGACATATTTTTCTCTATTTTTTCCAGTGCTATTTCAGCTCTAGGTTCACTATCTCCGGTGTCATCGGATGCAGAAGCGACATAAAACCAACTATGAGCCTTCACTTCATCTTTTTTTATACCTTTAGCAGTGGCATATAAGGTTCCCAGATAATATTGTGCTTTTCGATGACCTTGTTCTGCCGCGTGAAAAAACCAGGTAAATGCCTCGGTGAAATCACCCTCGCCTGCTGCCTCTTCCATGATCATCTTGGCTAACTGGTATTGTGCTTTTGCATAACCTTCCCTTGCGGACTTCTGAAACCAGGAATGTGCTTCAGAAATATCTTTTTCAAGCCCCATCCCCTTTAAATAAAATATGCCTAAATAATATTGAGCTCGGGAATAACCCTGAACGGCAGCATCACGCATTAGTTTTTCGGCCTCATTAATATCCTTGGGAACACCTCGGCCTTCCATATACATTAATGCAAGATTATAGATGGCTTTTTCATAACCGCCTTTTGACGCCTTTCTGTACCATTCAACAGCCTCAATATCATTCTTTTCCACGCCAATACCTTCGGCGTATAAGGCACCAATGTTCAATTGTGCTTTCATATTTCCTTTTTTTGCGGCCCTCTCATACCATTTAAGCGCTTCGTTAATATCCTGCTTTACACCATATCCCTGAGCATACATGTAGCCAAGATTGTAACGCGCACTCACATGCCCAAACCTGGCTGCTTTTTGATAACCTTGAAGTGCCTTTTCATAGTCTTGCTTGAGTCCAAGACCGTTCTGATGACACCAGGCTAGATTTGCTAAACCATCCGCTTCATTTTGCTCTGCCGCTTTATTCAGCCAGAATATTGCCTGTTCATAGTCCTGCTCTACACCATGACCATGTATGTATTTCTCACCCATGGTTGCCTGGGCCTTGGCAAAACCCTGTTTTGCTGCTTTTAAAAACCAGCGCGCAGCTAGGCCGAAATCCTGCGTTTCTCCAAGACCTTCTTCATAAATGCCTGCAAGTGTTAATTGTGCAGTTAAATTACCTTTTTTTGCTTCGGTAACTAGTTGTGAAATATCCGTGTTTTCTTTAGTCATATAAGTATCTCTTCCAAAAACTCTGCATTAGTTGAGTACATTGCTGCTATATATCGTGTGAATGGTGACCTGAGCCATTGTCCAGCTTTCCCCAGCCAAAACCAGTGTTTTTTATGTGTTGTGTATCATAAAAACCACACATTAGAGGAGAACAAATTTCCTGGACACCTGCGCATTGCACTGCACAAATAGACCACTTTATGAGACAATGCGCCGCATTTTTACACAGACGGAATAGTACATTGATCACAACAGCAAATCTCACCATGCAATTCGGGGCCAAACCCTTGTTTGAAAATGTTTCAGTTAAATTTGGTGAAGGCCATCGCTACGGCCTGATTGGCGCCAATGGCTGTGGTAAATCAACCTTCATGAAGATACTTGGTAGTGAACAGGAAGCCAGTTCCGGGAATTTTTCAACAGACCCCAATGAGCGCATTGGTAAGTTACGGCAGGATCAATTTGCTTTTGAAGAGTTTACCGTTCTGGATACCGTCATTATGGGACACGCTGAACTTTGGGAAATAAAGGTAGAACGCGAAAGAATTTATGCCATGGGAAACATGACTGAAGAAGAAGGTATGAAGGTCGCCGAGTTGGAAGCCGAGTTTGGTGAGATGGATGGCTATAGTGCAGAAGCTCGCGCCGGAGAGCTGCTACTTGGTGTGGGTATTCCACTTGAACAACACGAAAGCTTGATGAGTGAAGTGGCTCCTGGCTGGAAACTTCGTGTGCTACTGGCGCAGGCACTATTTGCTGATCCGGATATATTGCTACTGGACGAACCCACCAATAATCTGGATATTAATACTATCCGTTGGTTAGAAGACATCATCAACGAACGTAAAAGTACCATGATCATTATTTCCCATGATCGCCACTTCCTGAACAGTGTGTGTACACATATTGCAGATATGGACTATGGAGAAGTCAGGGTTTACCCGGGTAATTATGATGATTATATGATTGCATCAACCCAGGTAAGGGAGAGGATGCTATCGAGCAATGCCAGGAAAAAAGCACAGATTGCAGAGCTACAAACCTTCGTCAGTCGTTTCTCTGCCAACGCATCAAAGGCAAAACAGGCGACCTCACGCGCCAGACAGATTGATAAGATACAACTGGAAGATATCAAACCTTCCAGTCGTGTTAGCCCTTATATCAGGTTTGAACAAGCCAAGAAATTATATCGCCTGGCCCTGGAAGTAGAAGGGCTGACAAAAAGTTTTGATGATGGCCCCCTGTTTAGTGATCTTAAACTGAATATCGAAGTCGGTGAACGTGTTGCATTTATTGGTCCGAATGGTATTGGTAAAACGACTTTATTAAATTGTCTGGTGAACGAACTTGAAGCTGACCGTGGTCAGATAAAATGGTCTGAGAATGCTGCCATTGGATATTTCGCACAAGAACATGCCAGTGAATTTGAAAAAGACATGAGCTTGTTTGACTGGATGAGTCAATGGGGCAAAGCTTCCGATGATGAACAAGTGATTCGAGGCACATTAGGTCGGTTACTCTTCTCCAGTGATGAAGGTAAAAAATCTGTGAAAGTCATCTCAGGTGGAGAAGAAGGTCGCATGCTGTTCGGAAAACTCATGCTACAGAAACCAAATATTCTGCTCATGGACGAACCAACCAATCACCTGGATATGGAATCTATCGAATCCCTAAACCTTGCCCTGGAAAATTATGCAGGCACTTTAATCTTCGTCAGTCATGATCGTGAATTTGTTTCATCACTGGCCACACGCATTATCGAACTCACACCAAAAGGCGTGGTTGATTTCAAAGGTAGTTATGATGAATATCTCCATAGTCAGGGAATCGAACTGGATAAACTGCAGGCTGTTCAGTAATAATTGAACTCTTGAATGTGCCTTACACATTTTTTAGGGCCAGTTAAGTTGAATTTTATGAGCGTCTGATATCCAGGGCGTATTCAACCGGATGTTCAGTTGATGCCGAGAACTGACCATTAACGACCTTTAACATAAGTTCTTCATTGCACTTTTTACAAAAATAACGTGCTGTCCTTTTTTGAATCCTGTTGTGTCGTAGACTGCTTAGTTCGTGCGTCATACATTGACAATGATAATCATGTCGCTTGCTTATTCTTACCTGAATACCTTCAAGGTCATAGTCACAGGTTCGACTAGCATCTGCGCCAAAGGCCTGCATTACTTCTTGCCATTCTTTACCATGGGGCCGTGGTTGATATCTGCCACCAGTAAATATCATGTCCGTAACATAATGTGCAACTTCGTGAGGGATTGTAGTTTCCAGACTATCTTCAAAATATTTTGCAAAGATATATGGATTATAGCGAATCACCCGCTGATTCTGTTTTCTCCGATACATTCCTGCGACTCTCCCCTTCAGGTCGAAATCAACAATTATGGGTTTGAAATTACGCTGATATATTTCACATGCTTGATGAAGGAAATATTCAGTCTTGTCTATGACAATGTTTTTCTGAGCTTCATTGATTGGGTCGATCATTTCTTAATATAGTAAATTCAATTTGAATTATGTTTCATTGCTAACGATTGATAATTTATTATCAAGCAAACGAATATTTTGATCACCACACATGAACTCACTCAACGCATCCCCAATCAATGGTTTTCTCCAGTCACTGAGCAATACTGACTCGTCCTGGTTTTGTATGAAGGCCTGTAACTCCTTTCTGGAGGCAAGCGTATTAGGATTTAATTCATGAATTTCTGCCTGCAACCTGACAATGACTGAGAGCGCATCAACCATCGCCTCTTGCTGCCCTGTTAGTTTGTCACGCCTGATGACTTCCACTAATGGTTCTGGAGAATGGTTCCTGCCTTTATGAATAATCTCCAATAACACTTCACCATATTTTTTTACAAATCGATCCTGTAAATTTTTTATTCTCAATAACTCGTTCATGTCTTCAGGAAGTAATTGCGCCATGTCAACAATGGCATCATCTTTAACCAACCAGTTTCTCGGTCTATTCTCCTTTCTTGCTGTCACCTCTCGCCATGCGGCCAATTTCTGCAGAACCGCCAGCTTTTCTCCTTTGAGCTTTTTTGCCTCACGTATTTTCTTCCAGACATTTTCAGGTTCTGGTTGATAGCGATCTGCTTCTCCCAGTGCAGAAAAATCCTTTTCAAGCCAGGATAACCGACCAAGTTTTTCGAGTTTTTCGACAAATTCAACGTAGATTAAACCAAGGTAGATTACATCATTGATGGCATATTCAAGCTGTCCCTTCTTCAAGGGGCGAAACTTCCAGTCAGACCGAGTAAATGCCTTGCCTAGCTCGATACCTGTCACCTGCTGCGCCAGTTTTGCGTAACCGATTTGTTCAGCATAACCCAGAAGAGGTGCTGCAATCTGTGTATCAAATACCGGTGTTGGGACTGATCCTTTGAGATGTAAAAATATTTCAAGATCCTGATGTGCCGAATGAAATACCTTGGTAATCGATTGGTCGTAAAGTATTTTAAAAAATGAATCAAGATTACCGATTGCAATGGGATCAATAATGGCAGCAATGTCTGCATTCGCTACCTGTATCAAACATAATTCTGGGTAATATGTTTTAACTCTCTCGAATTCAGTATCAACTGCTAGCCAGTTGCTGCCTTTTAATTGTTCACATAATTTACCCAGGTCTTGTTCATTTTCTATGGTCAAAAATGTTTTATTCATTAATTATTTATCTTTTGATTATTTATCTTGTGTGGCCATCTGCTTGTAAAGGCGGAAAACCATGATACCAAGAATCAAAACACCAATTATCAACACTCCCCACAGCAATATTCTTCTCCATGGGATCACAAGCTCCGACTTTAAGGCATCATCCCCCATCAAGCTTACCTCAGCGCCTAGCTCTGCCTCTCCCACCAGATTTTTTTCCTGATCTTCTGTCAATACATTCATCAGGACATCAATAGGCTTGCCTGGAGGGTCGATTTGGCCGTTACCATAGGCCAGTGTAAATGGCCCCTGCCCCCTGGCCAGAAAATATAATTCGTTGGCTGCCCACGTAATATCAAGTGTAGGCAATTCATCTCCCAGGCCATCTTGTGTTTTTACTTGCAGCTGCCAGAACTGGTCCGTTGTTGGACGAACATTAATCTCACCACTTTCAATTGAATTTTCTTTTACCTGTAAGTTGTAAATCAAGCCCATATAACGACGACGCCATTCAGATTTTTCGCTGTTTCGAGATCTTATTTCGGCCTCAATCAGGGTGTTCTTTTCAGGCAGGACAATGTTGATCCGATCCAATGGAAAGCGCCCACCTAAATCAAATTCATAGATCTGTTTGTCACTATCTGTGAGCTGTCCACTGATTGCCAGGCGTTGGCGATGATGGCTGGTCCACACAGTATTTACTCGGGCACTGATACTTTTTATCTGTATACCCTCAGGCTTGTCTTTCCAGACGAAACGAAGATATTTGAATTTTTTATTTGGTATTACAACCTTATTCTTGTGTAATTTGTGAATGCCATAATCAAGTTCTGCGATGGAAAAATTATTAACCAATGGATACCAATCATTCAAGTTATCACTGTATTGCAACTTTGCCTGTTTGATAAAACCATCTTCAACTCCGGTCATTTCAAACTCAAGCTCATCGATAGATTGCTTAACTCCACTTGTGTCGATTACGTAACGCCTGATATCGGCGTTATCTGCCAGAGAAAAATTTTTGTTAGATTGAATTTTAATAATTGTACCGTCATCATCCACCTTAAACTCCAGACTTGTTCCACCATTATCTCTGAATTTATCTGTTCCATGTAATGGGAAAAATGCCAGATCCAGATGAATCATTTCTTTTTCCTGATTTGATACAGGTCGCCTAATAGCATGAGGCACACGCTTTTTATCTTTATTGAAAACTCGTATGTCCCCCAAATCTTTTCTGACGCTTGTCTGATAGATAGACTTCGGGAGGTTCAGTTTATAAATCGCAGCGCTGCCATCGGTTTTCAATTCATAGCCCCTGGCAAATTGATCAAGATCAGGTTCACCTGCTATGGAGATTGTTGCAACGGCCATCGACGTAAAAAAAAGTAAGTAGCTTGTGACTGTTTTTATTTTCATGATGATACTTCCGCTTCCTCATATTCGCCCGACAACGATTTTGGCGGCACCGGTGTGATGTAACCAATGACTAACATCAATATCCCGACACTCATGAAAGATATGATTGTGGCGACGGTACCAAGATCAGATAAATCGATAATAAATAACTTAATCACAACCACCGCCAACAGCCCCGCCCCGGTAAACCATAATTTTCTTTGCAAAAGTCGTGAGCCCAGTCCCATAACGGCAAAGGCCGTTACCGTCCACACAATGGTAATACTGGTTTGAAAAATTGATGACTCAAACATGGGGTCCATCGCGTAGCGCACACCCATATAAAAATGTACTACGTGTGCCACCAGTGAGTTCAGCCAGATAAAAGCAATACCTGCGAGTACCTTTAACAAAATACCAGGATCCATTTTATTGATGCCCGGTAATTTTCCCTGCCTGGTCTGGTTTAACCATTCATAAATAATAATCAAAGAAAATAGTTGCGCGATATCCTGTGGGTTGAGGACAGGGATATAAGGTAATGGTGTAGGGTCAGCTTCATTAAAGCAGACAACGATCACCCACATTGCTGAGAAAATGACGACTGGCAAGAGACCCCATCCGAGGTAAGCCTCATTATATTTTTGTAGTGGCCAGACAATGTGATCCTTCAAAATAAGTAGTTTAGCGATAGCAATAGCCGGGATTAAACCCCAGATAACATCACCCCAGTTATCCAGACCTGGCACAAGATAAGTCACAACATAGGAAAAAAACCATGCTGCAACAAAAGTGTAAACCCACATGGTTGCGGCATGCCATAGGTTTATAATCTTGGCTGGCCAGACCTCACCTGATTGATACAACAACCAGTATTGAACCGCAAAAGCCGTAATCCATGAAACGTAGCCCAGGTTGGCAAATGGATTCTGATTGGGGGAGTCAACAAAGCCAGCAAACGCGAAAAGAATGATCACAGGCAAAAGAAATAATGAGGAGCATTCAAATTCTCGCCATTGTAATCGGCGCCCTGTTAATGAAAAAAAGCACATACTGACTGTAATAAAAAATAAGGCTGCGTTAAATTCATATTGCCCTGTTACATGGTCATCGATTTCCATCAAGCCTGCACCAAACCACCACAACAGTCCCCATAAGAGTAAGATGAATTGCAATCCCTTTTCAGCGCTGTACAGGTGCTCACTATTCCGAGAAAACTGATAGGCGGTAAATACACCAGCGATTGCAATAAAGACTGAACCAATGTATGCACTGTTGATGATGGGCATTTCCGAATAGAAATGCGATGCACCAACAAGAAAAGCCATTGCGCCACCTACTTGCAACAACAGACCAAATGCACGTGGTAGCAAGCGATGTTGTCTTATCCCCACCCAGGTAATTCCTGCCCCTTCCAGTGCCCAGGATGCGGCCGTCCAATGACCATCTAATGCGAAAGGAATCGCCAGACTGGCAAAGATCACACCTAGTGCCAGATAGGATTCTGTTAACAGGCGCATACCCTCGCGTTGTTTGTTCCATAAAACCTTAGCGAGGATAATATAAAGAGTAGCAATCGCTAATGCAGATAA